>DQUB01000008.1 GCA_015662475.1 Pyrodictium sp. | reverse complement strand
TATATCTAATCTACATAACTCTTTTAATAGTAGAATATTATGCAAGTTACCTCCTAGCTTTGTTCTAGAAGTCGTTGAAGATACATGTTGACCGCCAAAATCTATTAGGCTGCCAAAACACATTTTCACGTCAACACAAGCGTTAAGAGGTAGGGGGCTATGGTATTCATAGACTTCTACCCATACGTACCACCTAGTGTGTGGATGAGAGTAAGACCTGATGCTGTCACTGTATGGGACGACGAGGATGTTAGAAGAAGGCTTGACTGGTATTATAGGGTGATGAACGATAAAGCTCCTGCAAAGTTTCTAATAGCTAAAATTGTCGATGCAGGCGAAAATCCAGCAAAACTAGACCTCAACGGGCTTTGGGACCTACATCGCCGACTGTCAAGCGAGCATAGAAAACTGTGGGAGAAGGCTGTGAGAGGAGAACTTGGACTAGAAGAGGTTTTAGATCGAAAGAATAGACCAGAATACAACTTCCTGCACGTTAAAGTGGAAATTGCTAAACGTATCCTTAGAAGTTGTAGATTTTGCGAACGAAGATGCGGTGTTGATAGGTATAAACGCGTTGGCGGCTGCTTTCTTGATTGTAAAACCTATGTTCATTCTTGGTTCCACCATTTAGGTGAGGAAGCTCCCTTGGTGCCAAGCGGAACAATATTCTACGGTGGCTGTAACTTTAGATGTGTATATTGTCAAAACTATGATATTAGTCAGGTAGCTCCAAGAAGCGGCTCTCTAGTATCAGCTCGTCAACTAGCACAAATACAACGCGAGCTTAGAGCTCATGGTGCTCGCAACATAAACCATGTTGGGGGAGACCCTACACCCAACATTCACACAATCTTAGAATCACTGCTATACTTGGAGGTTAATGTGCCTCAGCTTTGGAACAGCAATATGTACTTGTCACTTGAAGGTTTAGAACTCATCAAAGATGTTATCGATATATGGCTTCCCGACTTCAAGTATGGAAACGATAGATGTGCAACAAGACTTTCTGCTGCACCAAGATACTTTGAAGTTGTAACTCGAAATCTCAAAATAGCTATCGAGCATGGAGACATGATAATACGTCATCTAGTACTACCTGGCCACCTAGAATGTTGTACTAAGCCTGTATTGAAGTGGATAGCCGAAAACCTACCTCGAGACAAAGTACTTGTCAACATAATGGATCAATATCGTCCTGAACATCTTGTGGTAAAGTATCCACGTATGTGGCCTGAACTGCGAAGACGACCTTCTGCTGCAGAGATTGCTGAAGCTTTCGAATATGCACGCAAACTGGGCTTAAGATATGAGCCAGTTAGCTAACTGCATAACCCACTATCTCTTCAATGCTTCTAAAACCTTGCTGCTCAAGAAATCTTTTCATCCCCTCAACTATCTCTCTCACTATTTCCGGACCATAGTAGATTATTGCTGTCCCAATTTGTACTGCACGAGCTCCAGCCATTATTAGCTCGATAGCATCTTCCCAGCTAAAAACACCACCAACACCTATTATGTCTGGTTTGAGTTCTCTATAGACTTCATAAACAGCTCTAACTGCTATGGGGTGTATCGCTTTGCCAGATAGACCGCCAACACGGTTTCCTAGAATTGGTTTAGCTGCGTAAATGTCTATCTTCATAGCCTTTACACTGTTTATAAGTGTTAAGGCGCGAGCACCAGCTTCTAATGCTGCAGAGGCTACTTCAACAAGACGGTCAACAAGACCTAGTTTCACTATGACTGGAATATTGATTGACGATGATACAATACCAACAATCTCTCTAACAGCACTAGGAGAAGCACCTATTTCGAGACCACGTCCTCGAACATGAGGACAACTCAAGTTCAACTCTACCGCTGTTGCACCATGTTCTTCAGCTACTACAGCTATTTCTACGAATTCTTCTGGCGACGAACCTGCTATACTAACTATTATCGGTTTGCCAAAAATTTTACATGAGTCAAGCAACTCGGCTAGTCCTTCTAAACCTGGATTCTCAAGCCCAACAGCATTTAGTAGGCTAAGAGTTTCGCTTATGGGTACTGCTATGGGAGTTCCATAACCTTCTCTCTTCTCGCGAGTAAACGACTTGGTTACAAAAGCTGCAAAACCTGCTCTAGCCAAGACTGCAATATCGTTATAGGTTGAGCCAAGTATACCACTAGCATTCATCACTGGATGTTCAAGTTTTATTCCCGCAACATCGATGTTGAGATTCATGCTGTTTCAACCTCTCAAAAGGATTTATCGTTTTAGGCTTAGCTAAAAATCCTGCATGTTCGTCGTAGACGAGTATACCGCCAATATAATGCGCTTTAACGTGTCCACCCACAACAGACATCCAGTATGGCGTGTATCTAGCCTTACTATATTCTAGCCCATCAACTCTTTCAAACCCTATTTCCCAAACCACAACATTGCCACGATATCCTGGAGCAAGTTTGCCATACAAATCGTCTAAACCAAGTATACCTGCTGGTCCCTGAACACACAATTTAAGCAACTTATCAACTCCTATAATACGCTCTACCACCAATCGCCACAGCAAACGCGGCCATACCTCTATGGATGCTATACCTGGTGGACAGAGGAGGTAGGAGTACGACTTCTCCCGAGGACTATGGGGTGCATGATCACTCGCAATAGCGTTTACAAGGTCTAAGAGTATGGCTTTTACCAGCTTGATCTGCTCAGTTTTTCCGCGTAAAGGTGGGTTCACTTTAGTTAAACATCTGTCGTAAGATTCGCCTATATCGAGGAAGAGGTGGTGTGGCGTAATATCGACTGTAAAGCCATAGTTACGCGCTCTCTCTACAACTTCAAAACATGTTGCATGCGTTATATGCACTTTACCATCTTCCGCTGCTATATCTGCTAACAATTCTACTGATGCAATCTCCCACATACACGATCGATGCGTTTGTCTACATTCCTCTGATAGAGCTATAGGCTTATCAGCTTCTGGTAGCTCTGGATGTACAATGATAGTTAGACCATGCTCGCCAACGATTTTAACAACTTTTTCGTTAACACGGTAGTGATCGTTTGGATACAGTTTGAGACCTGCTACACCAGCCAACAATATCTTTCTAAGCTGCTCGATTGTCTTGGGAAGCCCCGTGTAGAGGGAGTAGTCGGTGTAAGACTTTTGTGCAAGAACTTCTAGCTTTCTTTTCACAAGCTCTACAGTGTTTATGTATGGACTCGTATTCGGCATATCAATAACAAGACCTATACCGCCCACTATAGCAGCCTTCGTTCCACTCTCCTCATCCTCTTTATAGGCTAGATCTAGTCCTCGTAGATGAACGTGAACATCTATAAACGAAGGTGTTATTATTGTATTCTCATCACTATACGTATGTTTTTCGGAACAGCCTAGAGGTTTTTCCCGCACATCAACTATAAAGCCGCTTCTAATGTCAATAACTAAACATCCATACTCACCACGCAAGTTAACACCATCGTATAGACTGCCGCAGATGCAATGCCTACTCAACTATATCCCCTACACACAAATTTTCGCAAACCAGTTTTTGAGCAGTTGAGCTGAAAGTGCCGGGCCATCTCTGCATAGTAGTTTGCTTGTACCAGGAATAGTACACTTACCACAAAAGCCTAGCCCACACCTAACATACGTTTCAAGCACAAGTACTAGTCTATCGAGAAGACCAGCTCTATTGAAAACCTCGTAGAGTTTGCAAAGGAATGTTTGCGGTCCAGAAGCATACACTCTATCATATTCTTCAAGTCTGTCTCCGATTTTAACCGTTATATAGTCTATTAGTGTACCTTTGAACACAGCTCTCTCACACACCTCTTCTACAACTATTATGAGCTCAACATTCTTGAACCGATTTACGTTGAATATCTGGTCCAACTCGACAAGCTCGTTAGAGCTTCGAACACCGTAAACTAGCGTTACACTCTCAACGTAGCTTGCAATCGTAGTTGCAAAATAGATTAGTGGTGCTATACCAACTCCTCCTCCCAGCAGAAGAATTTTTCCTCCAGAACTTGGCGCTGGTATGGGTGAGCCTGCAGGTCCAATTAGTCCAACATATCGTGGAGGATCTTCAACTAGTTTGGTTGTTGTTGGCCCACGTTTCTTGACTATAAAGTAGTAGTGTGCACCCTCCTGATAAGCTATTGAAAGGGGGATAGCTTCGTAACCTGGCACCCACAACATGCAAAAGTGGCCTGGCAAACTTGGGAAAAACCTTGTAGTTAGTGCTTTGTATACAAGTACAGCTACAGGTGAATTTGGTTTACGTACATGTTTTACTAGTTTTGCTGGAACATAGGCATATGATGTCAAAGCGAGCCCTCCACAATACTCTTCAAAATATCCTCTTCTTCGACAATGGCTCCGCAATACATGCATTGTAACCTTAACGGTTTATCTGATAGCCTTTTGAACTTAGAAGCTATAGGCTCGCCAGGTTTACGGCTAATGCATGTGGGGTTTGGACAAACGATTATACCTTCTATGACCTCTGGTAGTACAACCTTATCCTTCTTCACTACATGGTAGTCCTTCACAATGTTGACTGTAGCTGTAGGAGCTATTAAGGCTATCTTGTTGTACTCTTCAGGTTTGAGGAAGCGCCCCTCAATCTTCACTATATCTTTTTTGCCTAACTTCCTACTTTCAACGTTCATTACGAGTGCAATACGATATCCCTCTCTCCCTGTAATTCCTAGTAGCTTTAGCACGTAGAGTGCTCTACCAGCCGGGATATGGTCTATTACAACGCCTTCTCTTATTCTGCGAACGAGAAGACCTTCATTCTTTTCCATAGACATTACACCTCTCCTCGTAAGATGAGTGCTAGAAGAGCCATGCGGAGAGGAATGCCCAGCTTTGCCTGGTAGAAGTAAGCTGCAAAACGGCTATTATCAACACGAGGTTCTACTTCATCTACCTTGGGGAGTGGATGCAGTATTTTTAGTGTTGGTTTTGCACGTTTTTCAAGCAAGCTCAATGTTACACGGTAGCTTCCCTTAACCTTCTCATACTCTTGAGGGTCAGGGAATCTCTCACGCTGTATTCTAACGACATAGAGTACGTCGAGTTCATGTATAACCTCTTCTAGCGATTCCACTTCCTCAAACACTATGCCTGCTTGTCTAAGCACCATTTTAACCTCTTCACGTGCTCTCAACAACTTTGGCGATATTAGGTAGAGTTTTTCAGGGCTAAACCTTGTTAAAGCCAGTATGAAGCTTGATGCTGCACGCGAATACCTTAGATCTCCTAGCACGCCATAGACAAGCCCATCTATGTGACCATATAGTCTTTTTACCGTGTAGAGGTCAATCATAGCCTGTGTTGGATGATGCTGTTTACCGTCACCAGCATTTATTACGGGAACTTTAGCAATTTCTGCAGCATAAAGTGCTGCACCTTCATACCTATGCCTAACAATTATCAAATCCGAATACGCGTCAAGCATCCTTATAGTATCTGCAAAACTTTCGCCTTTAGCCACACTTATACCTTCTTCGCCGGAAAAGCCTATTGTTATAGCACCAAGCCTTTTTGCAGCTACTTCAAAGCTAAGACGCGTTCTTGTAGATGGTTCAAAGAAGGCTAACGATACAACTTTGCCCTCTAAAAGACGTGGAACACTCGAACTGATTAGGTATTCGTAGATTTTGTCTGCAGCTTCAAACAAGTATTCGAGATCTTCGCGAGAGAAATCGAGTATTGATATTACGTCTCGGTTTTTCCACATACCCTCTATCCTCCACTATACAGCTCAGCTCTAGCTCTTCTAATTAGTTCTAAGTCGACTAGCCTATTCTCCTCCAAATAGTCTAGTATTTCTGGCAGATTTGCTACAGAGAGTAGTTGCACGCCAAGTCGAGCTAAACGTTCTCGAGCACCTTGCATCCTATCGACTACAACTAAGGCATAGCGTGGTTGACCACCAGCTAAACGTAGAGCCTCTATGGATTTAGCTAAAGAACTTCCTGTTGTCGCAACATCGTCTACAACAACCAACCGTAATCCCTCTACACAACCTTCAACCTGTTTGCCCATACCATGCTTCTTAGGTTCTGGTCTCACATAGGCTAGTGGAAGACCTAGATAAAGAGCTAAACCTGTAGCCCAAGGTATACCTGCTGTTGCAACCCCTACTACACCGTCAATTTCGCCATAGAGGGGGGCAAGTTTGGAGGCTAGAAAAGCTAAAATGAGTCTAAAGTAGTTGGGCTTAGAAATGACCATTCTCAGGTCTATGTATATGCTGCTTTTCGCGCCTGATGATAGTATAAACTCGCCAAATTGTAGAGCCTTAGTTTCCAAGAGTATTTTCGTTAAAGTGGCTACCTCTGCTCGCACCATTTTCTACACCTCTGCTGCTCGTTGAGTATACGTATAGCTGTTTCAAGAGGGTTGTCAGAGTTAACTATAAGTCTTCCAACGATTTCGTAGTCGGCACCAGCGCAAATAGCATCGCCAGGTCTAGCTCCTTGAACGCCTACTCCAGGCGCTAACAAAGCTAGTTGACAGTCAAACATCTTTCTAAACACCGATATAAGTTTAGGCCTTGTTGCAGGTACAACAATTCCCCAAGGAGCTACACGCTCTACGATTTTTGCAACACCACCTAACACGATATCGTAAAGTTCTACACTACCTGGATGGCTCATAGCAGCTACAACTATTAGTTTTATGCCAAGTTTTTGGGAAAACTCTTTGAGCTCGTCTAAGGCTCCCCTATAGCCCACAAAAGCATGAGCTATAACGGCGTCGATTTTGCCAGCCAACAACTCCACAATACTAGTCATCACATAGCCTATGTCTGCAAGCTTTAGATCAGCTACCCACATTTTCTCAGAACATAAACTCCTAAGCTTCTCTAGACTTGAAAGTCCATATTGGAGTAGGAAAGGCAGTCCTACTTTGAACCCGGAAACTACTTCGCAAAGGCTATCGACTATGTTTGCAGCTCGCTCGTAACTAACTCTATCTAGAGCAACTATCAATGACAAGCTTAACTCCACAACATACCTCATTATGTTAAACCTCTATAAGGCCTCTTTCACTAACTACACTATCGTGGCGCTGTTCATGGTAAGCAAAATAGTGATTCTTGACGGCTATACAGATGAGCCTGCAGGTTTTGGAGTACCACCCTACATAGACGTATACCCACGTTATATAGCTGGAGCTATATGGTCGTACGATCCTTCAATAACTATACGCTATCTAACCGTGGATTGGGCTAGAGAACATTTTGAAGAATTTCTCAAACTTGCAAACAACTCCGACATTGTAATAGTCATTGCAGGAGCTGTTGTACCTGGAAAATATCTTGGAGGAACACCAATAAATGTGGAAGAGCTCAAGTCGTGGTTTAGACTTATAGATCGTCCCCTTAAACTGCTTGTAGGACCAGCTGCTCTATATGGTTTTGGAAACGAAGGCGGTGGCTATGTTAAAGCTCTACCTCGAGATGTCAAAGAGAACTTCGATGTTATTGTGACTGGAGACCCTGATCTCTACATATACACTCTCCTCAAAGAAGGGGCTGAAAAGGCTGAACCTTGGAGACGTTGGGATAGTTTAGAGATGCTAGACAAGTTTGCCATTAAAGGGGCTAAAATAGTCGAACAACACCCAAACTATGGATATAATCTGATTGCAGAGATAGAGACGTATAGAGGGTGCACAAGATTTGTAAGTGGTGGATGTAGTTTTTGCGTCACAAAGAATTATGGGAGGGTTTTGGTCAGAAAACCCGAGAGCATAGTCAGAGAGGTCGAAGCATTATACAATGTTGGAGTACGCCACTTTAGACTAGGTAGGCAATCCGATATTCTAGTCTATGGTAGTAGAGAACTTGGTGTTGAGGAATGGCCTAGACCGGATCCCTCTATGCTCGAAAAAGTGTTCCACGGTATTCGCGTTGTTGCACCTTCTCTACAAACACTCCACATAGACAATGTCAATCCCGGCACACTGGTACATCATGAAAAAGAGTCTATAGAAGCTTTGAAAGTCATAGTCAAGTACCATACACCTGGCGATGTTGCAGCTCTAGGCATAGAGTCTGTTGACCCACGCGTCGTCAAGCTAAACAACCTTAAGGTGGACTTTGAGGGTGCTATAAAAGCAGTTGAGATAGTTAATCGTGTTGGCAGAACCCGTGGCTATAATGGACTTCCAGAACTACTACCAGGCATAAACTTTGTACTCGGCCTACCTGGCGAAACAGCTGAAACATTCCGGCTAAACCTAGAGTTTCTCGAAGAGCTTCTAAAACGTAACCTGCTAGTTAGAAGGATTAACGTACGCCAAGTTTTAATTCTCCCAGCAACACGACTATGGGACTTCGGCGATAAGCTCATCAAGAAACACAAAAAACTCATACAATGGTTCAAATCACGTGTACAAGAACTTTCCAGACTATTCCTAGAACGAGTTGTACCTCGTGGCACAATTTTACGTGGACTGTATGTCGAACGTTATATGCCAAACCTAGGCGTAACTTTTGCACGTCAAGCTGGTAGTTACCCAATAGTTGCTGAGATACCATGTAGAATTAGCGAGAAAGCTGTAATCGATGTAGTTGTCTATGGCTACAGTGGGAGAAGCGTAAGAGCTCTACCATTACCACTCGACGCCAACAAGGTTCCATTGTCAATAGCTGCTAAGGTGGTTGGTAAGAATATGGCCAACAAACTAGCCCTTAACCGCCCCTACAAGAATGCTGATATGCTGAAACGTGTCCTAGGCAAAGCATCGATATACTTCAGCCTACATGGCTATGCTTGCACCAACACCTAACATCTTCTCAACACTGTGCACCGAAACGCTTAGATCCTAATACATATCGAGATATTCTGCCTAGGAGTTTTAACTAGAGGAGATATGGCCTTGAGTACACATGCAACCGCAAATCAGGGAGAACAACTACCACCACCTGCAAAGTATGAGCCTAATACTAACAAAATACTTATTGCCAACCGCTACGTGCATGTAGGAGGTCCACTACCCCGCACTAGAGAGGGGGAGAAGCTTCTCACATATACTCTCAGCCTTTGCCCAGTCTGCTACCGTCTCCTACCCGCGATAATATTCGAGAAAGATGAAAAAGTTTTCATGCGCAAAATATGTCCAGAGCATGGCGAGTTTGAAGAGCTATACTATGGCGACTCCAAAATGTACAAGAGGTTCCTCAAATACACCGAGGAAGGCCGCGGAGTAAAACCCTACGTACCACAAACAGCTCCTTGCCCATTTAACTGCGGTTTATGTCCAAGACATCTTAACCACACTGCATTAGCTAATCTTGTTGCAACAAACCGTTGTGATTTAAGCTGTTGGTACTGCTTCTTCTACGCTGAACGAGTTGGCTATGTCTATGAACCCTCACTTGAACAGATACGACATATGGTTAGACAATTAAAGAAACAAGGAGTTACAATGGCTGTACAGATAACTGGCGGTGAACCAACCCTAAGAGAAGACCTAGTAGAAATTGTGAAGATTTTAAAAGATGAGGGTGTGACACACATCCAGCTAAACACCCATGGAATAAAATTTGCAAAGTTGTACTTTGATGAAGGGCTTGACAAGGCAGTAGCCTATGCACGTGCACTTAGAGAAGCTGGTGTAAACACTGTCTATCTCAGCTTCGACGGTGTTACACCTAGAACCAACCCGAAAAACCACTGGGAAATACCATTCATACTCGAGGTCTTTAGAAAAGCTGGCATGACAAGCGTTGTTCTCGTACCCACAGTCATAAGAGGCTATAATGATTCCGAGCTTGGCGATATAATACGTTTTGCTGCTAAACACATGGATGTTGTTAGAGGGGTCAACTTCCAACCAGTAAGTTTAACTGGAATGCTTAAACATGAGGAGAGAAGACGATTACGGGTAACCATACCAGATGTTATAAAGTGGGTTGAAGAACAAACAGATGGCGAGATATACCGTGATGCATGGTTCCCAGTTCCTGTTGCAGCAAAAATAGCTTATTTCCTTGAAGCAATAACTGGAGAAGAACATTTCTGCATGGGTAACCATCCCGTCTGCGGAGCTGCTACATACGTGTTCGTAGAAAGAGATTCTCAGGGTCTTCCAAAACGCTTCCTACCGATTACAGAGTTCTTCGACATCGAAGGTTTCATAGAATACATTGATAGTAAAAGAGATGAGTTCTTGCGAGAAGGGGTTAGCACAGCATCAACCTTTAAGAAGATGTTAAAGTTGTCAAAGCTCGCAATAGACATTTCAAAGTTTATTGACAAATCAAAACTTCCAAAAGAGCTCAACATAACAAAACTGATCATAAACGTGTTTATTAAGAGGAGCTACGATGCACTAGCCCGCATCCACTATTCAATGTTGTTCCTAGGCATAATGCACTTTATGGATTTATACAACTATGACGTTATGAGAGTACAACGTTGCAACATACACTACATGATTCCAGATGGCAGACTAATACCGTTCTGCACCTTTAACGTGCTCAACGACCTTTACAGAGAATATGTGCAAGAGAAGTACAAGATGAGTTTAGAAGAGTATAGGCGTAGGTATGGCGATCAAAGCCTAGGTGCCGCAATAAAGTATGATAGGAGTAAGTACATTAAAAGGATATTGAGCGACCCAATATACTGGCATGCATACGAGGGTATTGTACCAAAAGAAAAGTTGGGTCTCGCCCGATGATGGTCTAGGCCGCCTATTCCGAGACAATGAGGATTCTTTTACGGGCTGAGGGCTCAGTCAGCCGCCACACCCACATCAACTCAGTATTCGGTGTTCGAGACGGTCATCAACGCCCTCGAGGCTGATAAGTATGAGTAGCCACATATATGTCGATATACACGCCCACCTACACGAATATGATTACGGCTTTATAGCTAGCTTGTTTGAAACATATCCGAACCTCATAGTCGTTGCTGTAAGCGACGATCTAGAATCGTCTAAGAAGACTTTAGAGCTAGCTCAACATTTTCCTTCACACATAATACCGTGCCTCGGACTCCACCCGTGGGAAGTAGGTAAAGTTGACAATCCACTTGAAGAAGCTAAAAAGATAGTTGAACTTGCAATTGACGCGAAAGTTGTTTGCCTTGGTGAAGTCGGATTAGACACTAAGTTTGTAGGCCACACTATAGAGTTGCAGAGACGAGTATTCAACATCTTTCTAGAAGCTGCTCGAGACTATAATCTGTTCTTAAACCTACATACTGCTGGCACATGGGAAGAAGTTTATCGTCTACTCTACCGCTATGATATAGAGTATGCAAATTTCCACTGGTATACAGGGCCTATAAGCTTACTACCACAACTTAGAGAAAGCAATTACACCATTTCCATAAACCCTGCCATCCGCATACAACAAAAACATAGACAAATCGTGAGCGTAGCTGATCTAGACATGATGTTAACAGAATCGGACTCGCCATATGACTATAGAGGGCTTAAACTAAAACCCTCTGACGTTATCGATGTTGTTGAAGAAATTGCAGGAATAAAAGGTTTGGATAGAGATAGTGTTGCTAGCGAACTTATAAACAATTTAAGGCGAAGACTAAAACCCTTGGCTTTTCTAATCTCGTAGTTGTACACCCTAGACTAAACCTTTAAGATCGTCACATCGTTTTTTGCGGGCAGAGACACATTGTATACTGGGATACCGTTCAAACGCGCCGCTAACACCTTAGCTTTATGAGCATGCCCATGTATGACTAGTGTGGGTTTTGATCGCAAAATTGCTGCCTCCATCAACCGGCTTCCAAGTTCAGGCCAAATGCGTTGTGGCTCACCAACTATTGTTTTAAATGTTGGTGCATAGTGCGATACAACAATTACTTTGCTTGCCTCCTCTTTCAACCTCTTTACCTGTTCTTCGAGAATTCTAGGTCTTTCACGATACACCTGCCACAGCTCTGGATGGTGTTTACGCTGCCATTGTGTAGGTCTTTCAAGAGCGCCTCTCGTCCCGAAAATACCTATCTTTTCACCATTTTCTAGCTCAAGAACGGTTGTTGAGTCATTTAGCCATATTATCTGTGGGTAATTCTTCACAAACTTGTCTTCAAGACCTATATACTCCTCATTACCAAAAACTGCGACTATACGTTTTTCACCACATATCTTGAACGTTACATCTATAACAGCTTGTAGCGCTTCTACTCGACCACGATATACCATGTCTCCAGCCCAAACCACTAAATCGGCTTCACGACACTCCTCACGTCTTCTATTGAGCGCCGACATGTAATGCATTAGGTATTTGGGTGAATGCACATCTGCAACAGCAACTATTGTAGCCATTCTCACACACCTCCAATCGTTTTTAGCATCTTGAGAAAAGTACGTGCATTATCGAGCATGTCGTGGTTGTTGTTGAAGAAGGCGTAGAGTTTAGAGGGTTTGAGTGCTAGTAGTTTAGCTGCTGCTTCAGCAAGCTCTTCTACCGTGTAGCGGTATGCATACCAAACTACACGACCATGAAATCTAACATAGACGTAGGGGCCACTTTTAGCGTAGAAGATGCCTATAGGCGAATCAACACTAACAACTGTTATTTCGTTGCGCCGAGCCCATACAACCCACTCCTCTTTAAACCATTCTAGATTACGCCATTCAACCGCCATACGCCAGCCTAAACCACACTCTTGTGCAAACTTCTCAAGCTTTTCCACACCATGCTGTGTCGGTCTATAGCGAGGAGGGAGCTGGAAAAGGTAGAAATCAACTAAGCCACGTTCTTCCATCGGTTTAAATAGTTTATAGAATTTGTTCCAATACTCCAAAGCTTTTTCATTTAACATGAAACGATGAGTTATCAATTGATTAACTTTTATCGACCATCGAAGACTACTGGCCACTCTAGCCCACTTCTCAACCATCTTCTCGCTTGGAAAACGGTAGAAACTTGCATTCAATTCAACAGCATTTAAACCCGAATTTTTCACGTACCATTCAATCCCATCAGGATTCCAGTCATACACCCATCCAGAAGTACCGACAAAATAGAGTTGTGTGCGCGGTGAATACGTCCCTGCTCCGTTCATCCAACCCGACCACTGTCGGGCGTTACGGAGCATGTAGAGAGTATGTGTTTAGACTCTCTTATCTACTGCTGTCTTAAAGTCGATAGGAGTGTAATAGTGTCGGAGAAAAGTGCATCTACGGTTGGTTTTCTACCTCCACCAGGTCCCTCCAAGAATATTTTATAAGCATTTTCTCCAAACTCAATCCAGATTTCTACCGCATTATAATTCCAAGCTACATGGTACAACTTCGATTCTGGGTCTACAGGCTCTGGTTTCACTATAGCTTCACGCTCACTAAGTATAACCATGTACTTTAACCTCTTCTTAGCACGCTTAAGATACTCTATGCCGCTACCTGCTTCGGCTAGTGGTATTCTAACAACATCTTCTATCTTCCTAGGCCACCCAACAACTGTAGAAACAATTGCTGCTTTTGCTGCTGCATCCCACCCTTCAACATCTAGTGCAGGGTTGGGTTCAGCTATACCCTCTTCCTGCGCTTTTTTGAGTGCATCTTCAAAACTATAGCCTTGCTCCATAAGAGTTAATATGTAGTTTGTTGTTGCATTCAAAAGCGCTCTTATTTTGACAATGTTTCTACCTCTAAGACCATATAGTAGGTTTATGAGGGGGGTTCCAGCCATGACTGTTGCCGAAAAGTAGATGCGTTGATTGGGTCCTGGCATGCCATAGCTCCTAATAAGACCTGGGTTGAGGGCAAGTGGAGCTTTATTTGCAGTTACGATATACACGCCTTTTTCGACAAGCTTTACAAAGTTCCTGTTTATTTGATGCTCGGGATCGTAAATACTAGGTGTAACCTCAACTACTATATCGCCCTCATCAGCAAAATCTAAAACACTAACACCTTTCCGGCCAACCATTGAGCTACCAAGACCGCTTCTCGGCACTTTCAACAATTCTTTTAAAATCTCCCATTTAAGCCCTTGAGCAGAGACAACACCTCCTGATGAATCAAAAACGCCACATATTCTCGCATTAAACACCTCCAATAGATTATGCTCGTTTATAACGAGCTCTACAAACGCCCTACCTATATTGCCAAATCCGTTAACATATATGCAAATGTTGTTGCTACTCATCACTATTCTAACCGTTTTGAGAATGGGGTAGGGCGGAAAAAGAGTTTAGCGTGTCAGAGGTGCTCCGGCATTCATCACTATTCAGCGACCCTCTTACTCTTCATCCACAAATTGAGAATGTATAGAGGCAAATTTATGAGTAGACGTGTTGGAATATGCGCAGTTGGAGGATGAGTGTAGAAGGCTGAGCTCAAAGCTGTGAGGAGGCTGAGCTACGCTGACATCTAATTCGAAAAATCTACTAACTCTGCTCATTGTTACTCTAATAGTAGTTGTTTCGGCAAAGCTTGTTTTCTACGGCTTTTTAAAAGCTATTACAGTAGATGATTATATTAGCGATGAATGCTGGTACGTTACATCTTCAACAAACATATTGAGAAAAATATTCCACGTTAACGTCTACAGCTGCTTGAATGGCTACTGCTACTACACACTCGTCCTCTACAACAATTGCACAATAGAGGTGGTAAAGAACAAACTCGTAGAAGCATCATTTGAAAAAGTGGTTGTGGTTAGGGAGTACTCGAAACTTAACGGTATAGCGTTAAGAATCCCAGAAAGCATTTCGATAGATAGGCTATCGGCTTCGCTCAAAGGCTGTGTAGCAGATGTATACCCGGGTATTTTGCCAGATAGTGAAAACATAAACGACTACTTCAACTTTGAACACCCACCACTAGTCAAATATGTTATTGGACTAGCAATACTACTTCTAGGATATCAGCCACTAGCTTGGCGATTACCAAGCCTTCTTGCCGGTATAGCGACAGCTGTTTTCACCATATTCTTAGCCTACAAGGTTATTGCAAGTGCTACCAGAGATCTTAGAGATATCGTGCGTGGACTCATCGTCTGTGCAACAGCTCTAATATTCGATCCTGCACTTACCTCAATGTCTAGTGTTGCAATGCTCGACATATACGTGGCTTTATTCACAATTATTGCCGTTTACCTGCTTATTAGCCAAAAATATGTCATCTCAGCAGTTTTTGCCGGTCTTGCAGGAACAGCTAAACTATCAGGATTTTTCATCCTAATACCAATACTAGTTTTAAACGTCATTGGGATTCTACCTACGCGCGTACTTGTTACATTCACTATAGTTTCACTGACTGTTTACCTGATACTTAACTTGCCTTTAATAGTTTATCTAGGGTTAAACGAGTGGATAAATCAGCTACTATCTGCCTTAGCTTGGCATACAACTAGTAGGCCTTCAGGTCCACCGTTTACAGATCCCCTTGGCCTAATACTTGGACTAAAACCATTCGTGTTACACTATGTGGATGGACGTCCACTACTGGTAGCCTATAGCAACATGTTCGAAGGAGCTGCAACGCTTACAATAGCCTCTTTTATAGCGGTACTGTACGTTGTAGGGAAAAGACTCAAATTGCGGTTTGACGAGTTTCTAAACCTACTCATATGCTCTCTTGCTTGGCTAGGCATTATATTTGGATATGTGCTAACCTACATTGCCGGTAATCACACACTTTACAGTTTCTATGCTGTACATTTTACACCTTTAGCAGCTACAATACTTGGAAGCTTCATAGGCGTTCTACCAAAACTGGCTGAAAAGGCGCACAATATTCGTTCTGCATGTCAACTTGTCATACAAGACCATACTCTTCCTCTAAAAATCGTTAGAATATTAGCATTGTACACGCTTGCTCTATCATGGCTACTTGTAGCACTTGTGCCTCTGAAGACATGCTCTTACCCATCTAGTCTAGGATTTATAGGTGTAGCTGCATGCACCGCCTACTCGAGTAAACCCATCTTCACACTCTTCCT
>DQUB01000213.1 GCA_015662475.1 Pyrodictium sp. | reverse complement strand
TCTCTCTCGTGCCACAAGACAATGTTTTCTAGAAAGCCTAGAGCCAAGCTTCTAACAGCTCTCGCTAGCCCAGCAACTCTCTCAGAAACAACAGGGTTTCTCTTGTGAGGCATAGCACTACTCCCAACACGTCTAGCCTCCTCCCAAACCTCCCCAATCTCTGGCCGAGCAAGCTCTCTCACCTCCAAAGTCAACCTTTCAAGCTGGCTAGCCAATATTGCGAGACTCATAGCAAGCTCTGCAAGGCCATCGCGAGGAGCAACTTGGGTTGCTATGGGATGCGGCTTTAAACCCAACAGCTCAAGAGCATGTTTTTCGACCGCCAACCCATACCCTTTCCAAGCAGCCATAGTGCCAACAGGGCCAGAGAGCTTGCCTCTTACAAGCCTTTCACGCACCTCCAAAACCCTTTCAAGACTTCTAGACAACTCGTAGACGTAGTTGGCCATTTTGAAGCCAAAGGTTATCGGGAGAGCGTACTGCCCATGAGTCCGCCCAGGCATGATAGCATCAGCATAGTCTCTAGCCAGCTTTCCAAGCTTTTCCAACACCTTGCATATCCTGCCAACTAGAATGTCTAGAGCGTCTCTTAGCAGTACAGCCCAGGCAGTGTCTATCACATCGTTGCTCGTAAGCCCATAGTGGACTAGTGGTGCACATTCACCAGCACACTCTCTAGACAGGATCTCGACGAGAGAAGCTATATCGTGTCCTCGAGACTTTTCAAGCTTGTACATCTCCTCGGCAATCTCTCTAGCACGACTAGCACAACCTCTAACCCTATCAGAGCAGCCTTTTGGGGCAACCCCAACAGCCTCGAGACCGTGTAAAACTGCTGCTTCGACAAGTATGTAGGTTCTAACTATGTTTTCGAGGCTAAACAGTTGCCTCATCTCACTACTACCATAGCGCCACTCGAAAACACAGATGCTAGCCAAGAACAGCATCACCTCACGTAACTATCTTGTGTAGACAATCGTAGTTCTCAACACAGAGCTTGATCTCCAAAGCGATTCTCCTACCCATCGAGAGTGGTTTGCCGAAGTAGAGCTTGCTATACTGGCTACCAATCCCCAAGTAGACGTTGGTACCACCACCAATTCTAAGCGCAACATCAAACACTACAATGTCTAGATCTGGTGTCACCATTAGCTGTAGTGTGAACGGGCCTATAACACCTGGAGGCTCGAGACGAGCAGCAGCTTCAACAAACCTATCGCCTATCCTGAAAAGCTCATTTAGCATTCTCTCACGGATAGTTGCAGGCTCATGGCCTATCTCCACGTATCGCGGGTATATGCCAGCTCTAACAAGCTCTACCTGCACATCGGCTGGTAGACGATAGAAAGTGTCAAGACTAGATTGGATGCGCCTATCGATGCTATGGAGCTCTAAGCGGCGAAAAGCAACACTGTAAAAGTAGTTGACGTTGAAATGAGCACCAAGAACAAGTTCTTCGATAACAGCTTCTTTGAGAAAGTCTTTTGCTAGAACACCATCCTCGACAAGCTTTCTAGCCTTCTTCCAAAAATCGTCTCTGTCGAAAGCTATGAAGAAGCCACGTTCAAACCTTCTAGCAGCCTCTCCAACCTTAACTATAACCGGACGATCTATATCGTCGGGAGAATCGAAGACTTTAGGTCTCCTAATACCAGCCTCATCCAACAACCTATAGTAGTTCTTCTCGCCACGCCTCTCCTCCCAACGCAGGAGGTAACGGTTGCCAAACATTGGAACGCGAAGCTTCTCCTCAATAGCCTTGTAGCCCACATAGACAGCCATACTACGGTTGGGAACTATGATAGAGTTAAGCCTTCTAAGCTGAAGCTGTACAGCATCATCAACCATATCAGAGAATCTTTCCAAGATGATATGCTCGTCTACAACTGGAAACCTTAGATATGCAAGCTCGCGCCCTCGCTCACAAACAGCAACAGTTCGAAAACCCTCCTCTTTAGCACCATCAAACACGTCTAGAGCACTATGACTCGCAACAGCAGCGATAGAGAGTCTAGAGATGCTATATCCCTCCAACAGCTCCTCTACATTTAAACGCGCCAATAAACTCCCAAAAGTGTGTCTTGGAAGATCGTCAAACCCTAATAAGTTTAACCCTAATAGCGCCAACAGCTCTTCAAAACAAGACAGTAGAGAGCAAACTCTTTTCCAGGGTGAACCGGGTAAACCGGGTCACCTGGGTGGCAGCAGGTTTGCCACTGGTTCTCAAGAAGGTTGGAGAGGATAAGGTTAGAGCGTTGAAGGCTGAAGCGGCTCGTAGAGGTATTAGTCTCTCTAAAGCTGTTGAAGAGGCTATAGAGCTTTGGCTTAGACTTTCAAACTCCCAGATAGTC
>DQUB01000028.1 GCA_015662475.1 Pyrodictium sp. | reverse complement strand
TGTTGAGAAGATACGTGCTGCTGGCGGAAGAGTTATGCATATTCTCCAGCTTCTAGAAGAAAACCCGCGAGGTAGCAGAGTCAAGATAATTATCTAAGCTGTTAGCATAGGTGGTCCACCATGGTCATTCGCGTAAAAGCGCCTCCTCCACCAGAAAGAGTCTTGTATGTTGATGCTACAGACCAGATTGTTGGTAGACTTGCAAGCATAGTTGCTAAAAAGCTTTTGGAGGGCTACAGAGTGTACATCTTTAACGCTGAGAAGGCTGTGTTGAGTGGAGATCCACTACGCGTTATATGGGGCTACCAAAAGATGTTGAAGGTGAAGGTCCACGTTAACCCCTACAAGTGGAGTATACATAGGCCTAGAGATCCAAGATGGATAGTCAAAGACGCTATAGAGGGCATGCTTCCAAAACACAATGCTAGGGGTAGAGAGGCTAAGAAGAGGCTAAGAGTCTACATCGGTGTTCCCGAGGAGTTCAAGGATAAGAAGTTGATAAGATTTCCAGAAGCTGATGCAAGTAGACTAGGACACAAGTTTATACGCGTGGAAGAGGTTGCAAAGGCAATGGGTTGGAAGGGGGTGTTGACTAAGCCGTGAGCAGCCAAGAGCAAAAACAGCAAAAACCAAAGGTCTTAATGGCTAAAGCTGTTGAGGTTAAGAAGAAGGGTAAGACAATACGTATTGTTATTGCAACGGGTAAGAGAAAGACTGCTATTGCACGTGCTGTGATAAAACCTGGCAAGGGTAGAGTTTGGATCAACGGTGTACCACTTGAGATATGGCCTATCGAGATGGCAAGACTGAAGATGATGGAACCACTACTATTGGCTGGTAAGAGCATCTGGAACAGCGTTGATATCCGTGTAAATGTGAAAGGCGGTGGTGTAATGGCCCAAGCAGATGCTGTTAGAATGGCTATTGCACGTGGTCTAGTAGCTTACACTGGAAGCGAGGAGCTAAAACAGATATTTGAGGAGTTTGACCGCCACATGCTTGCCGGTGATCCACGTCAAACAGAGCCAGAGAAGCCTATGAGGAGGAGTGCTCGTAGAAGATGGCAGAAGAGCTATAGGTGAGCTTGCAATGATAATCCCGATAAGATGTTTTACTTGTGGTACACCTATCGCACAATACTGGGACGAATTTGTTAAACGTGTTTCGCAGGGTGAGGATCCAAAGAAAGTTCTCGATGATCTAGGTATTCATAGGTATTGTTGTAGGAAGATGTTGTTAACACATGTGCCTTTAATCAAGGAAGTGATAAAGTTTAGAAGGATTCTCTGATCTTGTGTTGAGGGGGTGATTGGATTGGCTGAAAATGCGCAGAATAGTGTTCAGGAGCAGCAACAACAAGTTATCGAGTTGCTAGCACCATTAGAGTTGTATCTTTCGGCTGGTGTTCACATTGGTACTCACATTTGCACTAGCTATATGAAAAAGTTTGTCTATAGAGTTAGACCTGATGGCCTCTACATTCTAGACATTAGAAAAGTTGATGAGAGGATTAGAATTGCTGCAAAGTTCTTGGCGCAATTTCCTCCCGACAAGATAGTTGCTGTGTCTGTTAGACAGTATGGGTGGAAACCTGTTCAAAAGTTCTGCCACTATGTAGGCTGCAAGTATATCACTGGTAGAATGTTGCCTGGCACTTTTACAAACCCGATGCTAGACACGTATGTAGAGCCGGAGGTTGTGCTAGTTACAGATCCTAGAGCTGATAATCAGGCTATAGATGAAGCAGCGCGTATGGGTATACCGGTTGTAGCTCTAGCAGATACCGATAATAGAGTTGAAAACGTTGACCTAGTGATACCATGTAACAATAAGGGTAGGCGAAGCCTAGCGCTAATCTACTGGATTCTTGCTAGGCAGGTGTTGAGGGAGAGAGGACAACTAGCACCTGATCAAGATCTACCAGAGCCTCCAGAAGCTTTTGAGATGAAGTTGCAGCGTAGAGCCTAATTATGGTTTCTTCTAAGAGTGCTTGTTGGGGGTGTCTAGATGAGTGAGCAGAAGAAGGAGAGTAGAGAAGTAAACGTTATACAAGAGTTTGGCTTTCCAGCAGAAGTGATACAGATAATAGGTAGAACAGGTGTTCATGGCGAGGTTATACAGGTGAGAGTTAGAGTGCTTGAAGGTAGAGATAAAGGTCGTGTATTGACTAGGAACGTTCTAGGACCTGTTAGACTTGGCGATATACTGATACTACGTGAGACTGAGCGAGAAGCGCGTAGGCTAGGCCGTAGGAGGTGAAGTTGTGCTATGGTGATGTTCCGTACATGCTCTTACTGTGGTAAGGAGATAGAGCCTGGAACTGGGCTAATGTTTGTTAAAAATGATGGCACTATACTATGGTTTTGTAGTAGCAAGTGTTTCAAACTGTGGAAGATGGGGCGTGACCCGAGAAAGCTCAAATGGACGAAGAAGTATACTCCAATCAGAAAGTAGGAGTTGTACTGTTTTTAGCTTCTCTTCACCTACAACATGTTGGCAGGGGGCTAGGCTAGAGTTAGAGCTGTGGTTCTGAATACCATGGCATTTTCCAGTCTAGTAGTGGGGATGGTGTAATCGTGCTTACCTTGGGTATTAGTGGTGCTAGTCTCTTGTGCTCATTTGCATGAACTCTCCTAATTATCTTTGAGACAAGCTCTCTCGGTATCCCTGTTTCAGCCACTATCTCGTCTACCCCCATTCCTAGATCGACGTAGCGGTAGAGTATCGCGTCTATGATCTCGTAGCTTGCACCAAGCTCTTCTTCAGCTAGTTGGCCTGGCCATAGTCGTGGGCTACTAGGCTTTCTCACAATTTTTTCTGGTACACCAAGTCTTCTACCTAGCTCTCTAACTTGTGTCTTGTATATGTCGCCTATGGGTAGTAGATCTACACCTCCATCGCCATATTTTGTGTAGTAGCCGAGTAGTATCTCGCTCTTATCACCGGTGCCCATGACTGCATAGCCGTACTTGTTGGCGTAGTAGTAGAGGATGGCCATTCTTATCCGTGCTCTAAGATTGCCTGTTGCAACTCGGTGGTTGGGGTCTGCAAAAGGCATTGTCTTCATATAGGCTTCAACTATGCTTGATATCTCTACCACGTGGTATTTCACACCATATTTTTCGGCAACCTCTATAGCGTCTTCAACGTCTTGTTGTGGTGTTGTGTTTTTGTCTGGTAGTATGAGAGCTACAATTTTTTCTGGACCAACAGCTTCTACAGCTAGTGCTAGTGTTGTTGAAGAGTCTATGCCACCGCTAAGCCCTATCACGTATCCTTTAACCATAGCTTTCGCCATAAAGTCTTTGATGAAGATGGTTATTCTCTCGATAGCATAGTCGTAGTCTAGTGGTGGAGGAGCAATATTCACGTAAGCTGCACCCTTTCTCCTCCGAAAAGGTTGGGGAGGGGTTTGAAGATTAAGCTTGCAATAGCACAGCTAGAACCTGTACCCGCCTCTCCAAAGCAGAATCTGGAGAAGATTAGAGAGGTTATAGCGTCTGTCAAAGCCGATCTCTACATCTTCCCAGAGCTGTTCTTGACCGGGTACTATTCGAAAGATCTCCACTACAGGTATGCTTTAACCTTGGATAGCCCGGAGGTGAAGGAGGTTAGAAGAATAGCGTGTGAACACGGTATTGGCATAGTTGTTGGATTTGCTGAGAAGACAGGATATGGTTTTCTCTACAACTCTGCACTTGCAACATCTTGTGACAACACCAAAGTTTATAGGAAAAGACATTTACCAACATTTGCCGTGTTTGAAGAGAGCAGATGGTTTAGACCATATCGCGGCAGTTTCACTCCCTGGAACTTCCGCGGAATAAACATCGGTGTAGCAATATGCTACGACATATTCTTCCCAGAGATTTTCCGCGCCTACACGCTACAGGGAGCACAACTTCTAATCGTAATCTCTGCAACACCAGACCAGTCAATCCCCCTCTTCCACACCATGATACGGGCAAGAGCGCTCGAAAACACCACATATACAGCATGGGTTAACATGGTAGGTGTTTTCGATGGACTCGGATTTGGCGGAGCATCTCTACTCGCCGACCCACTAGGCAACATAGCACTAGAACTTAGAAAGTATAGAGAAGATGTCCAAGTCGCCGAAATAGACCTTGAAAAAGCCTCAATCATAAGACTGCGAAGACCAATTATCAGAGACTGCTATATAGAAGATGCACTACAACTACTCGAAGCATATAAGAAGTTCGAGAACATGGGAGAACACAGCCTAGAGAGAAACAGCACAACCATATAACATTTACAATTCTTATTCTGTAAAACGCCAGAAACTATACACTGTACCAGCCGTTGAGAAGCTGTTTCGGCGAAGGCATATATCATCACAGACTCTTCAGCAGTTCACGGCCTCCACACCAGGTAGCGAGAAAAGCCCACTCTATCCCATTAACTTCACCCTATAATCACGGCCAAACCCAGAACATGTAGGGAGAATGAGACGCTCATAGCACTCGTGCAAAGTTATAATTGATTGAGAAGTAGTGGGGGTGGTGGACCGGCCGGGATTTGAACCCGGGACCTCTCGGGTGCAAGCCGAGCGCTCTTCCAGGCTGAGCTACCGGCCCACAGACCGTGTAAAAACCTGGTTTGGTGGATCGGTTTAAAAATGTTCTTGTCATGTACACATTTGGAGTGTCTAAACTTTGACTTCCATCGACTGTTTGTTTGATGATAACATCATTGTATTGTTTAATAGTGATTCTGATGGTGTTGCGTTTAGCAGTTCTTCGCGTAGATTTTCGGGTAGTAGGCGTAATATGCTTTTGAACCCTATTCTCATCATGTTGCGGGCTTCTTTTAGCACTTGTACAAGTTTCTGCATTCCATTGGGCTCTATAGCAATATCGTGTAGACGAGGTTTAGTGTTGAGAGGTTTTCCGCACATAGGGCAATATCCACCGTAGCGTGCAGCTACTTCGCTTGGTGTAGGGACTCCGTAGCTGTTTTGCCCAACTTTAACGAATATGTCTAAGATGTAACCGCAACTGGAGCAGCAGTAGACTACAGGCATGTAGGGTCGCACCAGGATTGCTAGGATAGAGGGTGACTGTA
>DQUB01000091.1 GCA_015662475.1 Pyrodictium sp. | reverse complement strand
CTTATGACTATCGGGTCTCCAAGACCATGCTTGTAAAGGTAATCCTCTATACAAAGACTTTTACTGCCACATGCAGGACACTCCAAATTACACGTGCCTGCTAAAGGGATGAGACTTTCTCTAAGTGATTGCTCTATCTCCTTTTTCCACCATTCCTCAGAAAACCATTGCTCAGGTATTTGCAAAGATCAACTACACCCACCCTATAAGCTACTATTTACCACATTCTAAAGGCTTGTGATCTACTCTCTCCGTACTACTACACTTACAGTTAAATCATGCAGTTAAACACAATGTGTGTACAAGCTCATAAGATGTTAATGTATGCCATTTAATAATTGTGCAAAGCAGAGCTCAAAAATACATCTCAACATAATACCGATTAGATGGCGAGACCGAGGGACAATCCAGAAATGGCAAGAAAACATACTCGGAAGATTGATAATTCTTTCAACTCAGACTACATAGACGTTGTTTTATCTCCTACGAAAAAGGTTGTAAGTGTAAAACTTGACGTTGATATCATAGAAGAGCTTGACAGGTTATGGAGAAAGTTAGGCTATAACTCTAGAAGCGAATTCATAAGAGAAGCAATATTATTTTACATGCAATATGTACAAGAGAGACTTGAGACAAAAAGAGCTGAAAACACGGGTAAATTAGCCCAGCAAAAGCTTCCTCTTAGAGAACTTGAAGAAGTAATAGATGACATTACACTCTAATGTAATTGGCATTGCAATAGCTGTTAAAGCTTTAATCATCCATAACTATCTCGAGCTACTTTATGTTTTCGATAAGCCTCGATATATGCTGCTTCATAACTTCTGCACATTTTTCCATATCGCTTTTAAGTTTTTCTATGAGGTTTTGCGGGTTTTCAACATAGTATTTGTATTTTGGTCTTCCAACAGTCTGTCTTCTCTCACGACGACGAAATATGAAACCTAGTTCAACCAGCTTATTCAACGATCTATTAACTGTGGCTTTGCTTAGCCCTAGCTCTTTTGCAAGTTCATCAACATCGTATTCGTTTCCTTTTACGAGTTTTAAAAGTATTTGTGTATCTGTTTCAGAGAGGTCGTAGCAGAACTTTAGCACATCTACAAGGCCTATCTCTTTTCCCGAAGGAAGTCTTATACGTTCCACCATGCAGATCTCTCCGCCAAATTTTATAGGGGATTTAGCCTATAATATCATTTTTGTACTCTTTTCTATATTTTTGTATTGAGAAAACTTTTCATCTTGAGAGTTTAGCCGTTATATTCATTATACCTTCTCTTATCATTGATACTGCAAATGCGGCAAGCAATATTGAGATTATCCGTGATAAGGCAATGCCACCACTACGACCTAAAAGTCTAAGTAGTTTTTCACTTTGGAGTAAGAGAACCAACATTGCTACTGCGCTAATGGCTATTGCTACTAACGCTTCGATAATACCATAGGCTGCTCGAATGTAGAGTACTGTTGCTATTGCTGCTGGTCCTGCAAGAAGCGGTGTTGCTAGTGGTACTATGGCTATTGTCTCTGCTTCTTCAGGTTGAAGAGCGCCAGCCTCGGTATACCCCATTATACCTATAACACCATAGACCAAGAGGATAAGCCCACCTGCTATTCTAAAATCATCGACAGTTATGTGGAAGTAAGATAGTATTGTATCGCCAAGAAACGCGAACGCTAGTAGAATTAGAGTGGCTACTTCAACGCTTCTAACTATTATTCTCCTCCTCTGTTGAAATGGTAGGTTATGTGTTACTGCATAGAATATTGGCGCATTTCCAATAGGGTCAGTGACTAGTAGAAGGACTACCACTGATTTTACTACCTCTTCCCAGTCTACGACTAAGTCTACTAGCATACTTGTTCAACCTCTCTATAACACTTGCAACAATCTTATCTCTACACTCTCTCATACATCTATCCATGCAATCTTCATCCCCGCTACCCTTACAAACGTTATACCTACACTCTGCTCTACAAACCGTGTCGTTTATTAGCACTGCATAAAGCCCATGTCTACTGCTTATCGTTCGAACATCTACTATGCCTTGTACACCACTTTCTCTAATGATTTTCAACACTGCATTTGGATCATCTACTCCTCGCTGGTATATGAAGGCTCTAAGATTGCTAGAAAATGCTTTAACCATACGCTCTGCAAGCTCTACTATGTAGTGTGCATCTTCGCTCAAAAACCACCCACCATACTTGGTGGTATGGGGTAACCCTATATGTCGACAAATGACATACCACCATTCTACGTAGAAGGGCTTGCCGCTGTAGGAGATGTTGTGAAAGTTGAATTGGAAGAATGTGGTGTTCCAGGAAGGCAGAGAATAATTGCAATATTGAAAAATGGTAAGGTGTTAAAGTCGATGTGCATTGATGCTAGAGGGGCAAAACGTCTTCTTGCAATGATAAGAGAGTATATGCAGTTGAGTAAACATTTGGTTTTAGAAAACGGGTGATATTGAATGGGTAAAAAGATGCGAATAACACTCCCAAAACGTGAAGAGGATATAGAGAAGATTATGAATGAGGTTTTGGAACGCCATCCAGAAATGGCGCACGAGCATCACCATCGAGAACATGACGTGCAAGATTTAGTGAATACAATAGAAGTCCTATTTGATGTAGCACATACTAGACTATCATATGTCGAAAACGATGTTAAGTTGCTAGCAAAACACACCGCACTACTCTATAAGCTGGTTCTTCTACTGGCAAAGGGGCTAGTAGCTGAAGATCGTGAAGAGAAAAAGAAGACTTTAGAAGAAATAGTAAGTCTTTTGGAAGAACATGTTAGACGTTTACAAGGGGAGAATATAGGTTAGCTCTTCTCTAACTCCAACAACAATACAATTTCCATTTTCTTTCCTCAATAAGATGCCCCTAACACGATAAGTACCACCCTCCCAAAGTACTGGTCTAAAAAGACCATCAAATAATACAAGCTCGTCAGCTCCACAACTACTCTTCACCAGAGAGACTCGAGCAGGAAACTCTACAACACCAGGTTCCAGCGGCTCGACTTCAACAATACACTCTACGACTTTTCCAACACTAAAGTTGAAGGAGGAGTGTAAGTCTAAAAGGTTTGGCATGGTGTTAGGCCAAAACGATATAGTTATGACTGTGTTGTTGAATACGAAACGAGACCAAGGCCTGTAGAGTTTTAGAACATGTGAAACCGCTAACCCTCTACTCCTTGCCTCTCTGTGAGCCCATTCAACAACTTCTCTGTCTCCTAATGGTCTCACAACACCTTCTACGAGCAACTCGTTTATCCTCTCAAACGCTTTTACCGCGTAATAGTAGCCGTAAAAGCCTACATCTATATCCGATTGCGCGTGAGCTGTGCCAAGCAAATAGGAACCTGTAACCCCTACAGCAGTGTAGAGGCCTAATAGCGAAACAATGCTACAAACTTTGCTAAAGCCACTCAACTTGCAAATATGATTTGCACATTCTCTGGCACTACAGAGAATCCAATAGCCTTTTCGCGGTAGCAATGGAACTTCAACATGCATAAGCGGTTCGTAGCCGTATTCGTCTGAAACTATAATCTCGCGTGGAGAATAGGTGTTAAACGTTCTCGATAGCGTATACCCAAACAATCTCCAAGGGCCACTACCTAGTTGATATTTTTTCACAGCAATTAGTCTACCACAGGAAGAACAAGCTATTGGCATGTAAACTACAGGGTGTGGGTCTAGAGAGATTATTAGGTCTCCAGGTACAACATCAAGCTCTCCAAAACATGTAAGGTTGTGGTAAAAGATAGGTTTACACCAAGGAAGACTCAATCTAACGTCCCAACAACTTCTCCTCTAGTTTTGCCAGTCTTTCTAACATTATTTTCCTCTCAATAGACGCTACAAGTCTTCTCGTTGGTATAACTGCATCAGGATTAACACTTATACTGTCAATGCCTTTGCGAACTAGGAACTCTACTATTTCTGGATAGACGCTGGGTGCTTGTCCACATATTGAAACTGTTTTGCCATGGCGATGAGCACCATCTATTATCATTTCTATTGCTTTTAACACTGCTGGATCACGCTCGTCAAAGTAGCCAGCTTCTGCAAGCAATTCTGAGTCTCTATCAACACCTAAGACTAGCTGTGTCAGGTCATTACTACCTATGCTGAAGCCATCGACAAGCTTTGCAAACTCGTCAATTAAGATTGCAACACTTGGTACTTCAGCCATTATCCATACTTTGAAGTCTTTCCCTCTTTCAAGCCCCTCTTCAGCCATTATCTCAAGAACTCTTTCTACCTCCCAAGTCGTTCTCACAAAAGGCAGCATCACCCATACGTTTTTAAGGCCCATTTCATCGCGAACCTTCTTTATAGCTCTAACTTCTAGTCTAAACGCTTTCTCGTACTTTGGATGAATGTATCTTGAAACACCACGCCATCCTATCATCGGGTTTCTCTCTATTGGTTCATACTTTTCACCACCTTTAAGCCCACGATACTCGTTTGACTTGAAGTCGCTAAATCTTACCACAACAGGTCTTGGGTAAACCGCAGATGCAACACGTGCTATACCTTCAGCCAACTTGTTTACAAAGAGGTCTGGCTTGCCTATTTCTATCAAGTACAGTGGGTGGTAGCCAATCCACTCACTGATTATGAACTCTATTCTCATCAAGCCTATACCGTCGAATGGCAAATCGAGGTACTTGTCTATTGCTGTTGGCTCACCTAGATTCATGTATATCTTAGTTGCTGTTACCGGGTACACCTCCTTCAACGTTTCCTCTAAACGTGTTGGCAATGCTACTGCTGCTTCCACCTTCTCTACCTTCTCAGCTCTACGCTCAATCGCCACTCTACCCTTATACACTATACCTCTACGCGCATCAACAGTAACCACCATACCACTCTTAATCTTCTTAGTTGCCTCACGCGTACCAACTATCGCTGGTATACCAAGTTCGCGAGAAACTATTGCAGCGTGACTTGTCATACCACCTTCATCTGTCACTATTGCTGCTGCCTTTTTCATCAATGGAACCCAGTCAGGATCGGTCATCTTTGTTACCAGTATCTCTCCCTCTTTAAACTCCATAGCCTCCTTGCTGTGTGGATCTAATATGACTTTTGCAACACCAATAGCCACACCTGGGCTTGCAGGCAATCCCCTCACTAGCACTTCAGCTTTCTCTGGCGGTATTTCCTCAACCTCGCTTTCCACACGTTCTTCAACAGCTTTTCCTCTCCTAGCGCTCCATACCGTTTCATGGCGAGCTTGCACTATGAATATGTTCTTGGGGAACTCAAGATCCTCGTCAATAGCCCATTCGATGTCCATTGGGTTGTTGTAATGCTGCTCTATCTTTATACCGTACTTAGCTAGTTCAATAACCTCTTCATCACTTAGACTGGGGGCTTTAGCTTTTTCAGGTGGAAGTTCAACAACAACATTGGCTTTCTTTTGAGGATCATAGACTATAGCTATCTTCTTCTCGCTTATCCGCTTTTCAACTATCTTTAACGTCTCCTTATCAACTATGAATTCGTCAGGAGTAACCTTACCACCTACAACAGCTTCTCCCAACCCCCATGACGACTCTATGACTATCTTTGACCTATCGCCAGTAGCTGGATGTATTGTGAACATCACGCCAGCCGATCGAGCCTTCACCATCTTCTGCACAACAACAGCCATTAACGCTTTTTCATGGCTAATACCATGCTGAACACGGTAGAAAATCGCTCTAGCCGTGTATAGGCTTGCCCAACAAGCCTTCACCTTTTCTACAACCTGATCTTCACCACTTACGTTGAGATAAGTCTCCTGTTGTCCTGCAAAACTCGCCTCTGGCAAATCTTCGGCTGTTGCACTACTTCGAACTGCAACTAATGGATTCTCAATACCAAGTCTCTTCGAAAGTTCACGATAAGCTTTTCTAATAGCCTCTTCAATGTCTTTAGGCATGGGTGTTTGCATTATAAGCTCTCTAATCTTCTTACTCGTCTCTTCAAGCTCTTTGGTATTGTTGACATCGAGCTTTTCAAGCATCGACAATATCTTATCCTTTAGCCCAGTCTCTTCCAAAAACTTCTTGAAAGCAATTGATGTTACTATAAAGCCTGGAGGGACAGGAATACCAGCAGATACAAGCTCGCCTAAATTAGCACCCTTTCCACCAACAAGAAGTGTGTCCTTGCTGCTAACCTCTTCAATCCAAACAACAAGCTTTTCATCCGTTGTAGGACGTGTCACCTTCAAAAACAGATCCCCCACTTAACCCGCTTACCCATCTGTTAAATGTTTTATACCTCAAAAACCGAATATATAAAGTAAGAAGAATATTGAACAAATTATTGTAGCGAGAGAAACACTTATGCTAAAGCTAGACTAGCTACTTTCTCCTCCCCTCTTCTCAGACTCAAAGTGGATAACTGGTAAGCGTATGCGGAGCTCTCTACCCTCACCCAACTCTACTATCGCTATAATACTTTCAATGTTTTCGACAGGGCCAAAGTAGATGCGGATAGAGCTGTGTGGAGGGATTTCATGCTTGATCGACAGTCTCTCCCTAATAACACGCTTGACCTTTTTACTTGGCTCACTACTGCCTGGCTCATAGATTAATGCTGTGATAGCATGAGTAACCTCTATAGCGTCGATGACAAGTGCACAGTCAGTATTATTGTTCAACTGTATGTATCCACCAACAAGAGATGCTGTAAGTGCTCCAGGTTTAGATAGACAAACTTCCACATTAGTCGAAGAAATAAACTCCCACCCTATACCAAGTCAAGATCTAGCCTCCATTTTCAATTTACCTACTCTAGGGGGTCAGCTCGGTGGAGGTTCCGCACCATGTACGGGGACGTGCAATCAACATCATCCCCTCTACAGCCGTTCGAAAAAAGGTTAATATTAGTAGCAGTGTAATGTCGAGGAGGAATACATGGGATGGGGACAAACCCCGTCTCTAGACCCTCTGTGGGATGATGTGTGCACCGGTTACCGACTTAAAATTCGCCAACATTTCTCTGAAGATCGTTTTGCAGTCTAGATCCCTCTTACACAAGACTGTAAGTTTGTCATCGATTTCTGCAACTATAGTCGGCCTAAACCCCGTTTCGCTGCTAACACCAACAAGTTCTTCTATTGGTAGTATTGTTCTAGATACATAACCTTTTCTAAATAGCCAAGCTGCAGCTCTAGGTGTTCTAACCTTTACCTGTTCTAAACCTCTACAATATTTGTTGGATATAAGCCCCCAGACACTGCTTTGAGGGTATATTGTGCATGCATTTACTGGTGCACTTCTTTCAACCACTACTATTCTTTGGCTTACAAGTATGGATTCGTAGCGATTGCTAAGCTCGTCAAGGCCACTCGCCATAGACCCACTGATAATAGCTATATCTGCGATTTCCTTGCGAGCTAGTTGCAGTGCTATACTACTACCCTCCTCCACGAACAGTATGTTCTTTTTGACAATAGAGTTTAGCGTGTTTACAATAGCTTTTAGTGTTTTTGACGACAACATCTCAGAAGCAACTATAAACTGTTTAGACTCTCCATACACTTCCACAGGAACTTCTCTACCCACTTCATAGAGGCCATGAACTCCCGCCTTCAATTTCACAACACTGTTTGTTTGAGAGAATCGAGTTATCATGTAGCTTTCAAATTCTATGGGTAGCACCCACATTTCTTTATCAATGAAGTATGCTGGGTTGAAGGTGTGCCTACCTCTCGCAGGCTTTGCTGGTACAAGCAATCTCGCATCGACATGTCTAAGAAAGCTCGTTGATAGTTCAAAGTGAACTTGTAGCTTTTCGAGTAAGGGTATTGCAAACCTTAACAATACATTATAGGCTGAAACAGGATTGCCTGGCAAACCTATTACAAGCTTATCTTCTACAATTGCAGCTAGTGTTGGCTTACCAGGCTTTATACGAAGTCCTCTCACTAACAGCCTACCACTACTTTCGAGCACACGATATACGAGATCCTCAGTTCCAGCTGAAGTGCCACCTATGAAGAACACTATATCGTTGTCTTTTAGTGCACGTTCTAGAGCCTCTTCAATTTCTTTACGATCGTCTGGCACGATCTCGCCAACAACTACGTTTACACAACCTCGTTCAAGCAAGCTTTTCACGAGAAAAGAAGCCGATTCGTATATTTTACCTGGCACAAGCTCTGCAGTCGAACCTGGTTTCACAAGTTCTATTCCTGTCGGTATCACGGCAATCTTAGGCTTATACACTCTAACTCTAGATATGCCCTGTGCAGCAAGAGCTGCAAGCTTTTGCGGCAACAGAACATCTGATTCCACGACAACAACATCTCCCTGTGCAGCATCACTACAAGGCCATGCAACATTCTCTCCAAAACCCACACTCGTATAGACGAGTACACAGTCGCTCCCACAACTCTCAGTATACTCTACCGGCACCACAGCATTTGCATTAGGAGGTAAACCGGCTCCTGTATCAACTTCAACACATTCACCAACACCAATATTCTTACTGTAATACTCTCCTACAGACACTTTGCCTACCAACTTCAACCTCACTGGATTATCCTCTGAAGCACTGACAAGATCTTGATAGCGAACAGCATATCCATCCACAATTGAACGTGGGAAGTGGGGTACACAAATACGTGCAAAAACTGTTTCAGCACATTTACACCATGCAGCCTCATACAAGTCTACAGTTTTCACAAGCTTCTCAATAAATCCGATCTTCTCAAGCTCTTTAATCAACATCTCAATCGCATCTTCAACTTCAACAAGATGTTTGATAGGCTTACGCGAATTCAAGAGACTCACCTCAACCTCTTCACAGTTTCGTAGATCCTTTAATTTAGACCATGTAGTGTGTTAGATGAACATCAACATTATCGCCTTCTTCAAGCTCTTCAACCTCTTCATCTACGACAACTATTCCGTTGCTCTTTACCAGTGTTGATACTCTACCAGACCCTCTAACAATGCTTGGCTCAACAAGAACTCTGCCATTATCGAATTTCACCTTCACACGATGAACATCTAAAAGCCCTACACGTGATACGATTCTACGCTGCAACACACCTTTAACGACTGGGTGTGGTGG
>DQUB01000196.1 GCA_015662475.1 Pyrodictium sp. | reverse complement strand
GTAGAGTTTCTTTTCTGAGCGGATGCCTAGACCTCTGTCTATTGCTACGTGTGTTCTTACTTCTATGTCTGGTGTTTGTGGGGGTATTACGTCTAGAGGTCTTACTGCTCCTGCTTGGTGTGTTGAGCCGTATAGCATGCATATGGGGCAGTATCGTGATGCAAATGCCTCGTAGCTCCAGTCTTTGGGTGATGCTTCTGGGGGTTCTGGCACGCATGGTTTCAACTCTTCAAAGAGTTTTGCGAGTGCTTTGTGGATTGCTATTTTGTTGTTGCCGTGTTGTAGTTCTGTGAGCTGTTCTGGTTTAGCGTGTAGTGGTGGTATTTGTTGTAGTCTTTTCTCTCTACGTTTCTCCTCCTCTTGAGGTGTTGGTTGGTGGTGGTTTGCAGCAAGCATTAAAGGTGTGCTCTCCAGGTTTTCGAGCTCTAGACTCTGGTATCGCTTGTAGATTGTAGCTGCTAGCTTCTCTGTTAGAGACCTTAGCAAACCCTTCAACGTTGTTGCTGGGATCAGGGGGGTTCGCTCAAACCTATAGCTGTTAGGCTTCTCGCCTACAGACAACACCACCTGTCTAAGCACAGGTTCTCTACGCACTTGTGGGCGTAGTAGCTGTTGTAGGTTTCCTTCCACACCTCCTCCCACTCTTGCTGGTGTTAGTAGAACCACCTTTACCTCGTAGGTTTCGAGAAGCCTAGCGCTCAACATGCTTCACCTCCAGCTAGACTAGCTAGCCTCTCAACTATAGGGGTAAGCTTTTGGAGGCTTGGAGGGAGACGTCTCTTCCCGGAAACAGGCTCTGCATGGCCTAGTGGCGGTACTAGACCTCTAAACCTAGCCTCCAAGAGACTCTGAGAAGCCAGTTGCCTGTTTTCCAGCTCCAATAGGGACCCCGGTTTCACCATCGGCATTGCCAGTCTAGGCATTCCAGCAATACTACTCCACCCACACCTAAACATCGTCTGCTGGCCAAGCCTTGCCGGCAGCGGGCTCCACAAGAAAAACCTATACTCTTCTCCACCCTCAACAATCTCTCGATACTCCTTCTCCAACTCCTCTAGTAGCGTATCTGGTAGTCTCTCCATAGCGGCTACAGCTCTACCATAGCCTCTAGTTCTACCCCCACCAAGCCTCAACTCTACAACTCGACTTTCAACATGCACGTCATCGGGCAACGACACAGTTGCCCAGAACAGCGTATTCCTTGGAATAGCATAGTATGTGTAGAGCATCTCCTTCTCTACAGAACCTCTAGCAGGGTTTACTGCGGTAGAATCATAGCTGTAGCTAGCTTCAACCTCTGCACCAACCCCAGCATAACACTCCTCAAGACCCTCGAGAGGCTTCATCGAAGCAAGTGCTACCGGTGCTCCAGGCTTTACAACCTTTATAAGGCCTAGAGGCTTAAACCCAAGCTTCTCCTCCCAGAAGCTATACACCTTCCTTAAAAGCTCTAGAGGACCTCCGCCACCCACATGCAAGCATACGAGGAACCGAGGACCTCTACCCTCTACAGGCTTAACCTTAACGGTTAAGAGAGGGGCTGGAAACGCTGGAGCAAGCCCACCACCCTCCACCTCTACAACAGGATACGCTTCTGAGACAGCATAGCCTCTAGCAACAAGCCCATAACCCCCCTCTAACCGCAGCGCTCTTGCAAGTGCACCTGCAAGCGTTGAAGCAGGGATAACATTGCCCAACGCCTCATAGCCTCTAGGGCTAAGCCTACCACGTATCATCAGCGGCTGTAAAGTCCTTACAACCACAATATACGGGTTCAAAGCCACACCCCCAGCCTAGGGTAGAACAAGCTTTTCTGGAAGCCATACACGTCGAAAAACAGGCTCGAGACCTGGACAGTTCAACAACCTAGCAGCCTCACTAGGCTCTCTAGCCACGCTACCACCAAAACCCACACTGTAGAGATATGGTCTTGCAGCCCCTCGACCTACACCGACAGCCTCAACATACTCGCTTGCTCTAACAAGCAACTCTACAGCCTGGCATAGACCGAAACTATCCCCAAATCTACCATCCAGCGTCAAACCCACATCCACTGTGAAGAGACTACCAGGTTCAACAACCTCTACAAAGTAGAGCTTGCCTCTCCTAACAGTGCTCGAGTAGTCATCAACCTCGATCCCAGGCCTAATACCCACAGCCACCAGATAGCCTAGAGGATAGGCGTCCTCAAAATACACTGCACTTGATACACCCGACAAGCCAAACAACGCACATACATGACACACTCTCCTACCCTCAACGGTTACAAGCCTAACACCACCTCTTTCAAACACTAAGTGTATCTCGTTCATCAGGTCAGGGTTCTTAGTCCCACAACAAGCCAACCCCATTTCATTAGCAGCATAGCATGCTGAAGTACGCCAAACACCTTTCAAAGTTGAAGCTGGTATCACAGGTGTTATTGGTGAAGCTTGCCCTCCACTCCCTCTAGCCAATCTATCTTTCACAGTTTCAGCATCTATGCCGAGACGGGCTGGTGGTACACTTACGGTTAACGCCTTTGTAACTTGTAGCACAAAGCGAAGCACTGTGGTCTGTGAAGCCAAGAGATCAATCACCTCGAGCATACTTGTAGACTAGGTAGAGGTCTGCTAAAGGTAAAACTTTGCCAGTCCTATTGGAGGAGTATGTTCTAAGAAGAAGGTCTACAACACGTTTCAGGTTTTCTTCTCCAGCTGTGGCAAGCAGATCTAGTAGCGACAACGCTATCCAGTCAATATCCCCATGCCATCCACTAAACCCTGCAACAGCTCTAGAGATGGTGCGTGCTACTCGAGCATGCACACTCTTTGCAAGTGCTTCGGCTTCTCCCGACGCAAACGCGTCTATGGTCTCGTATAGCACACGTTCAACATCTCTATCACTCTCACTGTCTCCAGGCAGTGCTATCGGCTCGCCTCCCTTCAACAGTGCAAGTAGCATATCCAATAGACCGAGTCTATCCTGCCACGTGAGAACTGGTAGAGGCTGTATTGTGACCCTGTCTCTCTGCATCTCTTCATGTCTCGTCTTCGCTCTTGACCCGTTTAAGCCCCAACCATCCGAGTAGTCAAAAGCTATGAACCCTACTGGCTCAACAACACTAGCCTTTTTTAGAGCCTCTATAGCTGGCCTCCTAGCCTCCTTTTTCGCAACATCGTCAAGCAGCACTGTTGCAGCTTCCAAGCTCCACCAGATATTGTGTTTCACAGGTGCAGCTGCTACACCCACCGATAGAGAGGCCGAGAACCCTGTTTCCGCGGAGAACTCATAAGCAAGGAAAGCTGCTACTGGGAGAGCAACCTTAGCCGGGAGTATGAGAAGCACATCATCGCCGCCAGCGTACATGAATCCTAGCACAAGTGCTGATAGAAGTCCACTAGCCCATCTGGCTCCTCTTCCACTCTCTCCGGCGGCCACCTTCCCAGCTAGGTAGCCCATCAGCCTGTTTAGCGCGTTCTTGGTGGCCATGTCGATTCTAACGCTCCTCTCAAAGTACATTGTTGTTGTTAGTGACGAGGCCATAAACAAGCCCATGACATTACCATCACACTTCAACACGGCATAGTTTGCAGAAGAAATGCACCCACAACCTTCAGCAATAGCCTCTAGAACATCGAAACCCGCCATACCAGCATACTTCTGCTCAATACGCAGACTGTCCCACAACCCAATAGCCTTTAACAGCTTAACTCTAACACCTTCACGTTCACCTTTAGCATTGCCAATGCTATAGCCTAGCGAGTCTGAAACCTTGTATCGTGCGGCACAAACCAGACAAAGTTTGTCAGAATGGTATGTGGTTACAGCAGGTCTACGGCCACAGCTATCGCAAGGACGAGCTAAAGATGACACCAAGACAGAAATGAACCTATACATGTTCTTCCTCCCATCTCGGTCTACCCCTGCAAACCGCAGCGATGTCTCAAACACTCTAGTGTATGCTTCCTCTACAACACGAGGGTAGAGGGGGCTTGCAAACTTCCCAACACCAACTCTAACACTAATACCGGCTAGTGCAAGCCTATACTCTGGTCTTGCACCAACAACTCTGCATATGAGCTCTCTAATCTTCTTCTCAACATCTTCAACCTTTTCTCGAAGTGGGACTATAGCGTGTATGGTGCCGCCACCCGCAAAGACTAGAGCCTCTGGTGGAGAGCCATACAACGTTATAGCGTAGGGTGCCAAGGCCAGAGTGGTATAGTCTACTAGGATGCTGAAGCCAGAGAGGCTACGAAGCTTAAAAGACTCTGAAAGACCTGCCTGAATACCACCAATATCTACAACTGCAAGGCCAAGAGGCATCTCATCTGCAAAGCAGAGTTTGCAGGATCTAGGAGGCCATTCTGGAACTAGCATCTTCTCTAGCTCGCTCTCAAACGTTCTCGTTCTCGGCATTGACAATAGCTTTGCGAGAAGCTCAGAGACCTTAGCAACAAGCTCTACGCCTTCTCTGCTCGAGAGGATCCTAACATACACATTTCTAGCACGCTCACCACCACTATAGAGTTTCTCGAGAGCATCTCTAGGAGTTGCTGCTTCAATACCCTCTCGTCGAAGCATTTCACCAAGCTCTTCTAGAGCCTTTCTAGCCTCCACAAGAACCTCCTTCGCATGCTCTGGCACAACACCATCTAGTCTCCCCTCGACAACGGCGTTGACAAGCCTTGAAACCCTATCGATGCCAGTCATCATGTGATCTGCGCATCTAAGAATGCTGTGCATCTCCTCAGCTCCGAGACGGAAAAGCTTACCAACATACTGGTCTACAACTCTACTATCCTCGGGCAATCTTTCAAAGTGATGTGCTCTCACAAGCCCGATCAAGGCGTCCAGCAGCTCCGGTGGAACTAGACCCTCGAGCAGCCTCTTAGCCTCTTCAACGCTACCTTTAACATGTTTCATGGGGTCCAATGGCTTACCTATATCATGTAATAGTCCAGCAAGCCTAAGAACTGGCACATCAAGCCATTTCCAAGCTTCTACTCCCAGCTTAGACATAGCTAGTGACGATGCTGCAGCTGAGACCATTAACAAGTGAAGGAGTAGACTTGAGGTGTTTGGACCTGGACGTGTATCAGCTGGAAGCAAGTAGAACAATGTCTCAAGCATTGTAGCGACTTCTCTACTACACGCAATGTTGAATGTTACCCGCAATACAGCTTCGAGAGTTACACTAGCTTCTCTGCCCATGAAAACATCTATAACATCATAGATTTTGGCTCTTCTTTTCTCGAGAGAGAAGGTCTCTAGGAGACTCTCTCGCCTTTGTATAGCCTCTATGGCGGCTGAAAGCCTTGCAATAAGTAGTGCTTGGTGAGGCGCATACAAGCCAGAAGCTTTCTCTCCAAATGTTATTGCTAGAGGGTCGCGGTAGAGGGGGAATCGTAGCATGTAAGATATTATGTCTGCTAATCCGGTCAAGTAGGCGTATAGTACGTGTAGAGAAGCCTCATCTCCTCCTACTGCTAGTTCAAATGTTCTAGAGAGCTTCTCGGGGAAATCGTCTCCAAAACACCTCTTAGCAAATTCTTTAAGAAGACCTCTTACATGCTCCTCAACATATTTCCTCCAAAGCGTTGCAACAACATCTCTACGTGCTATGGTAGTCCATGTCGAAGACTTTTTCTCGAGTAGGTCAAAGGCAACTAGTGCTTTTGCCGTTTTAAGCTTGCTAGAAAGCTCATCTACAAGCTCCTCAAGCCTCAACACTCTAACAGGCACAGTGTGCGCCTTAACTATGTATTCCACACGCTCACTAGACACCACATTTCACCCCACGAGCGCCTCTAGAACACTCTTTTCTCTCTCGAGCTTATGCTCTGAAAAGTAGAGTGCAAGAGCGGCTTCAAGACCTTCAACACCATTGCACTTTTCAGCAAGCCAGTCCAACCTGTCAAAAAGCTTATCATAGGATATCAATCGCTCGCCAATACCGAGCCCTCTCAGCACACTGATGCAGTCTCTGAAGTCCAGTGTTTGCCTCTCACCGCCAACCTCTACAACAATCTTCTCTCCTCTATCTCCACAAAGACTTAGTATAGCCCACGGTTTGAGCCCTTGTAGAGGCTCTCTAGAGTAGAACCCGTCAGGGTAAACGTATAGGTCTACGCACTTTTCTCTCCCCAACACTATCACCTGCATGGCTCCAAAGCAAGCCTTCTTTCAACTTCGTCAAAGCATTTAGGTAGACCGGGAAAGGCTTCTAAAGCTCTCTCAACAGCACCCCTTACCATCTCCTCAACACTCTTCCCAGTAGCCCACTTACTCCACTCCATATGGGACCACGGAGCTGGCACAATATTCTCAACTGATACCTCGACTATGCCAAAAGTCTTACGGCTACTACCAACAGTTCTACACCTATACTTGGAGGCTCCCAAGAGAATCCAGGGTCTCTTACCACATAGCAGCTTGTCCAGCCCCAACCCATAGAATAGCAAGCCTAGCTCTTTCACGTCAACGTTCACAGCAACGATCTCGCCGCGGAATATGGCTCCCTTTGGGACAGCACAAACACGCTCATTATGGTCCAGTAGAAGCTCTTGACACTCCAATTTCGAGTCTACAGGGTAGAGTGTTCCAAAGAACACTCTACTACCCAACGAGTGGCCATACTGTGCCATCCCAAACAAGTCGTCGGCTATAGAGGGTAGCTTCTCCATTCTCCTGATCTCAGCAACACTTTCACACCATATCCTAGCATGTCTCCACCCATGAACACCTATTGGAGGAAGCTGTTGCAGTACACCAGTATCTGGCCCAGGATAGAGGAAGCCAGCAACGACAATCTTCCCTCTAGAAGCTAATTCAATCCTAGCTCTCACAGCACCTTTCAAACTAGAACCTGGAATTGCTGGCTGCACACGACCCGAATACGGGTTAAAAACTCTATAGAAGTCTTTGACGGGCATAACACGGGTTACTGCTTGTCCAGCAACTCTAAGAGCATTGTCAACAGAAGAAATGTTTTCAATACCCCTAACTCTGCCCAGCGCTTCCTCCAACCCTCTTCTAGCTACACGACCCGAGCCAATGAACAGATAGTCTGAGACAACCTTTAATGATACTAGAAGCTTTAGCGTAAACCGCTCAAGCTCTTCACCAGATAGCCTAGAAATACTACGATCAACACCTGCAACAGTAGCCTCTTTGACTCTAAGCTCTCTACAAATCTCCTTCAAAAGCCCTCACCCTCCGAAGACGCCTGGTAGGCCTCGATAAGCTGTTGAGCCGTTTTCCTCCTCTTCTCAAACAACTCTCTCAACTTGGAACAGTACTTGCTACTCCAAGCAGTGGCAAGCTCTTCCAACAGTCTATAGGCAGCAGCATCACCACAAATAGCACTGTAACCCTTAACCCTACATCCATTCAGCGATAGAGGCTCATCAACTTCCAAGTCCAAAGGCGGCAATAGACAGCTATTAGCTTCCACTTTTACCGGCTCAACTTTAAACTCTACACCTACAATCTCTACTCTCCCCATTCCTCTACTCTTAAACCCGCCAATCTTCAGCCAACCCTGGCCAATAGCGAGCAAGCTACCAGCCAACAATGCTAGCATCCAATTGGGCGTATTCACAGCACTAATAGAGCCCTCAAACACGGCACCAGGCTCAACATATTCTACCGTGTAGAGCATACCTACTTGTGCAGCTCCAGTTCTCCTATTGATACCAACACCTGTCTTAACCCCCACCCGAGCACCAGTTGTTGGCACAAAATCCCCTACATGTACTCTCGACGAGAAGTTTGGAGCACCATAGAGAAGGCATAGTGGACAGAAACCTCTCAACGCACTCCTAACATCATCTGGTGTTCTCTCTCCTCTGTATTCGTCAAAGGTCTTTGTATTGCCAAAAATCTTGTTAACACAGTCATCGCCTCCCACACCACTATGAGCTTCTAGCCCGCAAGAGGCCGCTAAAGCCATGCTAGCTGTTCTCAACACTCCTTTTAGAGAAGAACCAGGTATTACAGGTTCGAGAGAAATCTTGTAACCGCCGCCATCCTTTCTAACAACTTGTTGACGGTATACCGACAAATCCACAGGTGCACCAAGTCTATCGCCACCACGGCCAACACCGATTCGCAGAGGTTCGATGTTCCTAAGCTTTAAGTTAAAGCGGATGCGGCGTAGTGTTGGGAATAGCCCTTCCCAAGGAGGCTGGTTCAAGACTGGCCCACCTCCAACAGTTTCTTGAGGGGGAAGGCTTCGCGAACAATTGTACCATCTTCGCGGATAGTTCGTTTCTCTATGCTTGACTTGTCGATGTCGAGTTTCAGCACACCATGCCCAACACTAGTACGTCTACCAACGCTAACCCCTTCTCTCAACATCTCCAGCAAGAGGCGGAGAAGTCTAGCCTCTCTACTATCTCCAAACGGGTCTACATTGACAAGCTTGATTCTGGCAACCCATTCAACTCCTGCACTAACAACCTCTATGGTGTAGAGTTTGCCAGGGCTTTGAGACCCTGTAAGCCTATCAATGGCAACCCTTGTAATCAATTCCCTTCTAGGAGGCTCAAGGCTTCTAGGATAGGCGTCATAGAAGGACATGTGAGATGCAAGCCAGGGAGCTCCAAAGAGTCTTACAACAGGAGAAGCAAGACACTTCTCGAATATGCTGTCAACAATACTCCTATTCCTCTCATCCCCACAATTCTCCTTGGAAAGCCAGCTCTCAATATCAGCTAAAGCCTCGCCTGTACACTTGTACCTCTTCCCTCCAATTTCAACCTCGAAATCAGCCCATCCAAGACCAACAGCTATAGACTCGGCTAAGCTTCTGAGCACACCTTTAAGCGTAGAACCAGGTATTACGGGACCATGATACAGTTTTCCATCAACATAGACGCTACCCTCTATCACCGAGAGATCAGCAGAAGCACCAAGAACATCGCCACCACGCCCAGAACCAACATTGATAGGCGTCATGTTCACAAGCACAAGCTCAAACACGTACTCAGAAGACAATGCGTTGAAATCGGCAACACCATTAGAGTAGAGCTTCTCAGCCAAATACTCGCTACAGTCCAAAACAGGAGACACCTCTAATACCCATGCTATTGAATACCGAGAATAGCCTTTACAATTTCCTCAACAGAAGGCCTAAGCCTCGAAACAACACGGCAAACACCGTAGAAGCGACCTCGAGTAATAGCAGTATAGCTCCACTTCAAAGCACCAAAATACCTTCTAAGAAGCTCATCAACATCACTACCACCATTGCGGACAATGTACAAAATGTCACTTGCAATCCTCCTACCCGTAATCCTTTCAATCTGACCACGTCCAACCTGATACGCTACGTATAAGAGCAGAACTCTTACAGACTCTGGATAACGATAGGCACCCAAGACCTCCAAAAGATTCTGGATCTGACTTTGCTGAGTCCTCCCATCACAAGCAGCCACAACACCAGCTAAAGCACCGCGACCCATAACCTCATCAGCAAGACTAGTAGTAGGTGAGCCCATAGGCTAGTTACACCGTAAGATTCTAGGCTTGAGGAACGGTAAAAAACACTAACGAACAATAGCGAAAACCAACACACTCTTACAGGAAGCTTGTAGGCTATTAGCCAGGCTTTTCAACACTATTTTGGCCACTTTGTATAATGTACATTGATTACTTTAAACTAAGTTTAAGCTCTTTGAGACATAGAAACTTGAGGGAGAACGCATAATGATTTCAAAAATATGCTTAGACGCGTACCTCTTAAAAGAACTGGGAGGGCTTAGAAAATTTGATGTCCTCAATAGTGTGTTAGAACTTGACGACCTCATTAAATTTTTGGCCTCTGAAGCTTGGAAGGTAGTTTGTTTCTGCATCACACCCTGGAAAGACTATGAAAAAGAAGATGAAGAATTTGTAAAGGGAATAAAATACTACATTAAGAAAGTCTCTGAAATTCTCGAGGATACCTTGAAACAGCTATGTGAGGGTAAGTACAAAGATGCATGTGCAAGAATAAAGAATAAAGTAGCATACATTTGTAGATTCTTTAGAAACCAGTACATTTCTATGAAGAGATGTAGGATTGCAAAAGGCGATGATCATTGTAATAAGTGTGTTTCAGATCTGCTGAATCCAAATAAGCTGGACGCGATTGTGCCTAATAACGTGTTAAGAGAGCATCCGTGGACTATAAGCTGTATTGCAGCAGCATTCTGCAACTGTATAGATTGTCTATACATTGTGCTGGGAGAGCACAGCTATCAGCATTTTAAGAGAGTGTGCGAGGAGGTGGACGTACGAAAAAGTAGAATTAGAATAGCTGCTTGTATTCTCCACTAAGAGGAGGTTTATG
>DQUB01000002.1 GCA_015662475.1 Pyrodictium sp. | reverse complement strand
TATGGGGACTAGCTCAACCTCCTTACCCGTAGTTGGATCACGAACTTTAACAGGCTTCTCACAAGGCATACCCACACACCCCACAAACTCCATGAATATAGCCTTGTTTCTTTAGACATTTAAACGTTACGATGGGGGGTAGGTGGGGGTATGCTGGGGGGTCGGGCAGGCAGTGGCTGCCCCTGGTATTCCTGGGCGATGTTGGATCTAACTAGGCTCTGCTCGGAATTCAGAGCCACACGATATTAGAGTGGCTAGTGGGTATTCCCTGCCGGTATGGACGTGTTGTTCGTGTGGGTGGGTAGATGTGTCGGAGTATTGTGTGTCTGCACCTGGTAAGGTGATATTGTTTGGCGAGCATTTCGTGGTTGAAGGTGTTCCAGCTATTGCATCAGCTATAGGTCTTCGTGTTCGTGCTTGTGTTACTACTGAGGTAGGCGGTGACAGAGTTATTGTAGAATCCAATGTTTTTGGCAAAGCTGAGGTCTACCCTGCTAAACCGCCTAGCTGGGCTTCCCAGTTTCGCCGCATTATCGAGCTCTTTGGAGAACGTTTTGGCGAGATTGTAGCTGCAAAGATAACTATTGAATCATCGTTGCCTGTTGGAGCTGGTCTCGGAAGTTCAGCTGCTTCTGCTGTAGCATTTACAGCAGCTTATGGTCTTGCATATGGAATACGATTACCATTACCAGAAGTTTCACAGCTTGCTTTTGAAGCTGAAAAACTGGTGCATGGCAAGCCTAGTGGAATTGATAACACAATCTCATGTTATGGTGGAACTATACTCTATACACGTGGTAGAGGGTTTGAACATCTTGACGTGAATCTTCCCCAAACAGTCAAACTGGTAATAGCTGATAGTGGAATCCAACGTTCAACCAAGCAAGCTGTCTCACTTGTGCTAGCACGTAAACGCAAGCTTGGCAAGCTTGGCGACATGATATACGATGTTGCTAGAGAGCTTGTCCATAAAGCTATCGATGCTCTAAGGAGAGCCGATATAGAGTTGCTAGGAGAGCTTATGGATGTCAACCATGGCCTACTCAACGCAATGGGTGTTTCACTACCAGAACTAGAAACCCTCGTACATCGCGCACGTAGAGCAGGTGCTTATGGAGCTAAAATTACAGGTGCAGGACTTGGAGGCACAATAATAGCGCTTGTCGACGATGATAGAGTAGACAATGTAGTTAGAAGTTTAAGTGAAGTTGCCGCCAAAGTTTTCATCACATCGATAAATGGTCCAGGCCTCAAATACGGTTAAGCTCGTCAATACTAATTATACAGCGGTGATTCCAACTCTCTACATGGTATTTCAATTGGCTTCTCGCTCTAGACTACACATCATCAGTACCCGATAATATCGCTGCCTATTGGAATAGGAATTAGAGAACTTTACTAAGCCTCGCCCTCGCTCATCACAAGTTCAGCCCAAACATTTGGGTCTGAAAGCTTCAGCACGACTAACCTTTATATCCTGAAGGGCCACCCACCCTTGTGTCCCGAGGAGTACTAGTGCTCTTAACTCTTGTGGGTGGGAGCTATTGTCTGCAAACTCTAGCGCTTTTAAACCTACCATCTCGGAGAAACATTGGGATAAGAAGATAGAGGAGGAGTTAATCCGAGTTTGGGAAGAAGAAGGATTATATAAGTTCAAATATGATCCTAGTAAGCCAGTTATTGTCATTGATACACCACCACCATATCCTAGCGGTAAGTGGCATGTAGGAGGAGCTGCACACTATACACAAATTGACATGATTGCACGTTACTTTAGAATGAAAGGCTGGAATGTGCGTGTGCCATGGTATGCTGATCGTAATGGCTTGCCTGTTGAAGTTGCTGTTGAGAAAAAGTATAAGGTTAATGCGCATGATCTCGCCAAGACTAGAGAGGGTAGACTGCGCTTTCTCGAACTATGCAAGAAAGAGCTTGATGCTGTAGAAGCTGAGCTTGTTAGGATATGGAAGAGGCTTGGCTGCAGTTTTGAATATTGGAGAGACGGTACAGATAGCCCAACGTATAGGAAGATGACACAGTCAACATTCATAGAGCTTTGGAAGCGCGGATTAATCTATGAAGCTGAACGTCCAGTAAACTGGTGTCCACGCTGTAGAACTACTCTAAGCGAAGCTGAGATCGAGTATAAGGAGGAGAAAGCCTACCTCTACTACGTGAAGTGGAAGGTTAAGGAGACCGGTGAGGAGATAGTCATAGCAACTACGAGACCTGAGCTAATAGGCGCAACTGTTGCTGTTGCATACAACCCTAAAGATAGCAGGTATAAGCATTTGAAAGGTAAACACGCCATTGTACCCTTATACGAGTATGAGGTTCCCATAATAGAACATTCAAGCATAGATCCAAACTTTGGTACAGGAATCATGATGGTTAGCACTTACGGCGATTGGCGTGACGAGATGATAGTCAAAGAGGCTGGTCTCAAGCCTAGAGTGATAATAGAGTCTGACGGGAGAATGGGCAGTTTGGCAGGCTTTCTAGCAGGTTTGCCAGTTAGAAAGGCTAGGGAGAAGATTGTAGAGGTTCTGGAAGAGAAAGGGCTACTTGTCAAAAAAGAGGAGATACGACACAATGTGCCGGTATGCTGGAGGTGCAAAACACCTATCGAAATAATCCATGTAAGGGAATATTTCTTGAAGCAAATGGAGTTTAAAGAGGAGCTTAAAAGGATCGTAAACAAGATGCAAATTAAACCTGAAAAACATCGTCAAAAACTCCTAGACTGGATCGAGAGTATAAGAATGGATTGGCCTATATCGCGAACACGCTACTATGGCACAGAGATACCATTGTGGACGTGTAGAAAATGTGGAGCAAAACTCGTACCAGAACCTGGACGCTACTATAGACCTTGGCTTGAAGAACCACCATGGGATAAGTGTCCAAAGTGTGGAGCTCCTAAAGAGTATCTTGAGGGGGAGAAACGCGTTTTCGATACCTGGTTCGACTCTAGCATCTCTGTACTCTATGCTGCAGGGTATATGAGAGAACGCGACATCTTCGAAAGAGTGTTTGGTGGTGAGCTACCATGGACTCTTAGACCACAAGGTGTTGATATCATAAGGACGTGGCTGTACTTCACAATATTGAGAGTCTACTTGCTCTTTGGCAAACCAGCATTTCGCTGGGCTAGAATAACTGGCATGGGACTAGATCCACGTGGTAGAGCTATGCACAAAAGCTTAGGCAATGTGATAGATCCAGAACCTATTATCGAGAAATATGGTGCTGACGCTTTTAGGTTCTGGGCTGCAGCAGCTGCAAAGCTTGGCGATGACTATAGATTTAGCGAGCAGCTTGTCAGAACTGGGTACTCGTTTGCCACAAAGCTTTGGAACATAGCAAGATTTGTATCAAGTTTTCCAAGGCCAAGTGAAGACGAAGAGGTTAGATTGCGTCCAATAGATCTTGCTCTTCTAGCCAAGCTGAATACTGTGATAGAAGATGTGGATAGAGCCTACGGAGAGGAACTCGATGTCTACCGTCCTGCCCTCACAATATACGATTTCACCTGGAACGTGTTTGCATCACACTATATAGAGCTTGTAAAGGCTCGTGCATACAACCGTGACGGCAAATACCCAGTTGAAGAGCAACGTGGTGCTTGGAAAACGCTTCACACAGTACTTGACGCAATATTACGTATGTTAGCACCCATAATGCCATTTGTGACCGATGCACTATATCGCCGTCTCTACAAAACATCGGTGCATAGAACAACATTCCCACAGCCAATAAAAGGTGTTGACAAGCAACTTGCAAAGCTTTTCGACATGGTCATGAACGTTAATAGCGCGGTATGGACATGGAAGAAAAAGAAGAATATAAAGTTCTATGAGAAGGTTGACAAGACACTCTACATACCAGCTAAACTAGAGCTGTTTAGATGTGAGCTAGAAGATTTACACCATATGCGGGTCGTAGCAACAGACTCGCCGCCTCCCAATGCAGAAAAGCTTGCCGAGGGCGTATACATCGCTTAACGTTATGGGGGTTAGCGGATAAGAGTAGGGGCGTCGCATCTATCTTTGGGCAGAAGCTCTTGCGTAATCCAAAACGCGTTGTTATTTTAGGAGCTGGTGGTAGAGATTTCCACGTGTTCAACATGGTTTTTAAAGACAATCCTGACTACCATGTAGTAGCTTTCACTTCAACACAAATACCTGGCCAGGAGTATCGCAGATACCCTCCATCACTAGCTGGACGCTACTATCCTCAAGGCATACCAATATACCCGTTAGAGAAGCTTGAAACTATAATACGAACACATGCTGTTGACGAAGTAGTGTTAGCCTATAGCGATCTATCTTTCGACGAGCTTGGACGTATAATCTGCGAAGCACTAGCTAATGGGGTAAGCTTTAGAATAATTGGGCCTAGAGAAACCATGCTGGATAGCATTAAGCCTGTTATCGCTATTACTGCTGTGAAGACTGGTGCTGGTAAGAGTACTACTTCAAGAGCTGTTGTTCGCGAGCTTCTTGCAAGAGGTTTTATGCCCGTTGTTGTACGCCATCCTATGGCTTATGGAAACCTTGAGAAGAGAAAAGTTGTGATTATTAGAAACTCCCATGATCTCGAAGAATATGATTTGACTTTGGAGGAGAGAGAAGAGTTCGAACCCTACATAGAAATTGGAGTTACTGTACTTGCAGGCATAGATTATAGGCTTGTTCTCCTAGAAGCAGAGCGTATCGGCGACATTATAGTATGGGATGGAGGAAACAACGACTGGCCATTCATCCGCCCAGACTATTGGATTACTATAGTCGATGCTCTAAGACCACATCTAGTCGACAACACTTATCCCGGACTAGTCAACTTAAAACTTGCTGATGCAGTTATAGTGACGAAAACAAACATAGCAAGTAGAGAACAAGTTGAAGCTGTTATCGACAAGATTAGAAAAGTTAATCCACGTGCAACAATATCTTTAGCAGCATTGAACATCGAGGTAGAAGATCCAAACATGATAAAAGGCAAGAAAGTTGTTGTGATAGAAGATGCACCAACAATCACACATGGTGGAGCACCTTATGGTGCTGGGTATATAGCTGCTAAATTATATGGTGCTAGCGAAATAGTAGATCCAAGACCCTATGCTCGAGGTATTCTAAGACAAGTATACGAGCAATATCCCCACATAGGCCCCGTCATACCCTCTCTAGGCTATACAGAAGAGCAGCTCCACGATCTTGCCGAAACAGTGAGAAGTGTACCTGCAGACCTCATAATAGTTGCATCGCCCGCAAAACTAGAAGATTTGATCGAGTTCGACAAACCAGTAGTAAGAGTACGCTATGAACTCGAAATAGAGAGCGGGCCTACAATAAGTGATATCATCGACGAATTTCTAAAGCGTGTAAAGAGCGGCTCACGAAGCGGGCCTTAACCACATCCGCTTAACAGCATTCGGACCCGTGACCCACCGATCATCGCCACTCACAAGAGTTAGAATACAGTCACTTTTATAGCCCAACCTTTTTGAAAAACTAGAGTGGCCCGCGACGCCCGGGGAGACCGCCCGCTGAGGCGGCTTCGATGAACCTGGGTCTCCCGGCCTTCAGCCCACTCTTTCTCAACTATCTAGTTCACAGGCTGAAGTGGAGATTAGATGTGGGTCAGCCGAAATCCGATTCTTCACCCTGTCAGCCCAGCCCCGCTATTCAGCATCCCCTTAGCCTAAACTAGTCTGCCAACTATTATCCTTCACCAAGCTCTAAATCTAAGTTTCATTTTCCAACTCTTGATACTCTCTAAAACGAATGTTCTAAATATCCAGCTTCACGTAAAATGTTGATCCAAATTCGACAGTTTATCCTAATCATATTAGACAACGAGTTAACGCTGAGCCATACTTATCAGAGACAAAACTTCTCTATAACATTGACATCCACATTTGTTGCAAATGGTCGTGAACTTAGGAGTGTTTGTAATAAGATCTAGGCCTCTGTGTAATTGTAAATTTTAAACCCTTCTAAGCGTTAAGGCTAACCCATGCAAGCTAAGAGGTTGCCATCATCTTGCTATTTTTCTAGACAGTGTAGAGGCCCCTCACTAATATGCCAACGACGTCGTACAACAGTAATTATGGTACCACGTTTTTTGTCAATAGCCTTTTTAGCAAATATCTCTTTTTTGATGCAAGTACCCAGAGGTTTCCAAAGCTCTATACCTTTTAGCTCATCGTGTAGAAGGTTTATCATCTGTTCGAGATGAGGAGTTTGACGTTTAAGACCATATTTTGCATGGTAAAGTTGTGCTATGAAGTTGTTTAAGCCTACACGTGCTCTAAAAAGAATATAGTCTCTAGCCTCTGAACTAGAGTTAAGCACAACTATTCTTGCGTCGAAGAACAGTGGTCTTCCAAGTTTTAACGATACTATTGCCGACGCTATACCGGCTGAAATACTGTTAAGTTTTTCGATGCGACCACTATAGGGTAGAGAGTCTAGACATACTACGTTAAGCTCATCACTAACCACATATCCCATACTACATCCAAACCTATTCAATATACTTATGCAAGCTTCGACAAGAGCATCGTGAACAAGCCTGGAACGCGGCTTTTCAAACCCTTCAAGAGCTTTTCCAAAACCAACACCATCTAAACGAATTACAATTGGCGGTTCTACTTTCGACTGTGCAAATACCTCCTTGGCCTTAAAGTATTCGCTAAGTTTTACAATGTTTACCCTAGCAATTAGCTTCACTATCTCCAGAATGTCCCGTTTTTCGACGCTAGACAAGTTCTGGTGGTACCTCATCCGGTCTATAGGCTATGAGGGGTTTTAACCGGCTTCTTTTAAGAATCTCTTTCACGTGTGGATAGAGTATAACGTATTCAGGATCAATGCATTTTGCTAAGTCGGGATGTATTTGGCTTAAAACCCTCTTTATCCTCGTTAAACCTTTCTCGCCACTAAAACTAAGCATTACAGCAGCATAAACCTCATCACAAGGCTTCAACCCTTCTTCAATCAAAAATTCGAGTGCACGCAACTGCAAATACCAAGCTGATTCCACAGCTTTAGTTAATTGTGTAAATTCTTGAGGAGATGTACCCTTTAAAGACACTCTCACCTCTATACCAGCACCAGCAAAACTTGCAAGCTTCTTAGCATACTCCCTATTAGCACCTATTAAAATCCCATTTGTCTCTAAGACAAACCCAAATCCATCCTCCACAGCAAGCTCTACAAGCCTAACAAGATGGTCAAAGCCTATAGTTGGTTCACCACCACTCACTCTAGCCTGTTTCACCCTACGCCGCTTTGCAAGTCTAACCATTCTATTCCACGCATCTTCAGGAGAAAGCATTATACCACGTTCATACCCTGTCCACGTGAAACGCCATGCCCAACAAAACCCACACCTTAAATTACAGCCAACAACATCACCTGTAACAATACCACCATACCACCTATCAACTCTGAAGCGGAAGTACCTTCTCAACTGCACGCCATCTCTAACATCTACAACTTTCCGCTCAACAAGTTTTGTAAGAACAAGTGGATCGTAACCTGCCATGAGTAGTTCAACCTCAACAAAGAATAAGTGAAATTTTGAGGAAATCAACCGTGTGAGGAGATTGGCGGCCCGATCCCGGCTTGGGGGAGCTGCGGAGCCTCGCGGACTCCACAGCTACCCCCAACGCGGCCGGCTTAACTTCCGGGTTCGAAATGGGACCGGGT
>DQUB01000072.1 GCA_015662475.1 Pyrodictium sp. | reverse complement strand
CGTGGAACTGTATAGGGCTTATAGGCCGCAATTCTCATATAGCCTCCGTAGAATCCCAATAGCTGGGCTCAAGAGGGCCCGTAGCTCAGCCCGGTCAGAGCGCCCGGCTGATAACCGGGAGGTCCGGGGTTCAAATCCCCGCGGGCCCACCATAGACTTCTTCTCTTCTCCTTTATTGACGATCTTATGGTCTTAGCTACCGCTGGCTGTGTATTTTAGCCTTGGTTTTGCAGAGGTTGTCGAGGGCTAGTGTAGTGGGTAAAGTGCGTATTTTGGTTGTTGGATTGGGTGAGGTGGGGAGATCTTTATACGACGTGGCTGTTGATTCTGGGTGTTGTGAGGTTTATGGCTATGATATTGATGTTTCTAAGACTGTCCATCGTTTAGAGGATATTGTGTCTCCTGTGGATTACCTGCACATTGCGATACCGTATAGCGGTGGGTTTGTCGAGGCTGTGAAATCCTATATTGACGCGTTCAAGCCTAGAATAACCTTTATACATTCAACGGTTGCACCTGGCACGACACGTAAAGTCTATAGTTTGACAGGGAAACCTGTAGCCTATACGCCAGTGAGAGGAAAACATCCTCATTTGAGGAAACATCTTCTCTTCTGGCCTAAGTGGGTAGTAGCACTGCCTCGTGAACGTGTTGAGGAGGCAGCATCTCATCTAGAACAGCTTGGGCTTAGAGTTAGAAGGTACTATGGGTCTCCAGAATCTCTAGAGCTTGCAAAGCTCTGGGAGACAGTGTATAGAGCTATAATGATAGCTTCTTGGCAAGAACTTCACCGTATAGCGAGACGCTACAACGCCGACCTTCTAGCAATAGCGGATTTCGTGGGAGAAGTCCACAAAGTGTTGCACGACCGCCCAATATACTATCCCGACCACATAGGTGGTCACTGCCTAATACCGAACACAGAGATCCTCTACAGGGTAACAGGATCTCCACTCCTCAAATTCGTATTGGAGTCGAATGAAAAGAGGTTGAAAGAGCTGGAAGACGAGAGGGTGAGGAGAGAGGTAGAAGAGCTCAAAAAGAAGGTCTTCGAAGAATACACCAACAAAGACTATTACAGCGATCCTTAGCCCGCCCTGTTCGCGGGAAAACAGTTGTATGGTAAAGCCTCGATCATCTGCAACAATTGCGGAACAACATGGTTGAAAACACTTTACGTCTTGTGGTTCGCCATGGAAGTTCTACCCCTTATACTCTAGACCCTCAGCCCATATAACGTTGCAACAATCTACTACAACTATTCTCTGGTTGTTGTAGACTAGTAGTTCTCCTGTAGACGTAATGCCTGCTCCTACACCCTGTAGCTTAGTGCCGTTTTCGAGTTCTACAACAACGTTTTTGTTGTAGAGCCAGTCGAGCTCTTCGTCGGGCTTCCAGACACCTCGAATAAGTCTATACAGTTCCTCGGTCAACTGTCTATAGATTTTGGCGAGCAAAAACCCTCTTGGAGGTAGGCATGTGCGTAGAGATGATAGGCTAATTGTTCCTGGAAGTGGAGGTTCATTGTAGTAGTTTATGCCTATGCCAACAAGCATTTGATTTGATGTGACTTCAACTAGTATGCCTCCAAGCTTCTTGCCGGAGACTATGAGATCGTTGGGCCACTTAACAGCTACCGGTACAAGCTTTCTCAAAACTTTCGCTACAGCAAAACCAGCAGCAACGCTAGACCCTCTAGTTGCAAGATAGCGTGGTAGTACTATGGTTGCCCATAGCCCTCCAGCTGGGCTTTTCCAACTTCTACCACTTCTACCCCGCCCCTTCGTCTGCCTTTCAGCAACCACTATGCAGGGAGTGCTAGTGCATAGTTCTCTAGCTGCATCCATTGTAGATGTTGTGGTTTTCAAGATGTAGATGTTGGGGATTTCGAGAAGACATGCTAGCTGGTTGTATGTTAAATCGTAAAATGTATTGCTTAAACTTTCAAGATCTCGACAATAGACGATAGTGGGTTCCAACAAGGGTTTTAAACCCTACAAGCCTTATCCGAGGAGATCACGTTACATTGCACCTAGAATAAAAGGTGTTTGTGCGCTGTGGAGTGATGGATCTTGACAATTCTATTGATAGCGAATAGGGGAGAGGTAGTCGTTAGAGTTGCAAAAACTGCTCGTGAGCTAGGCTGGAAAATAGCTACAATCTATGAGCCGGATGACCGTCAATCGCCGCATATTAGAGTTGGTGATATCGCAGTGGAAGTTGATAGCTATACTAGTATAGACTCTGTGGTGGAGGCGGCACTTCGTGTTGGTGCTGATATAGTGCATCCAGGCTATGGCTTTTTGTCGGAAAACCCTGAGTTTGCCAAGAAACTGCTGGACTTGGGCATATCGTGGGCTGGCCCGTCTCCTGAGAAGATGAGGTTGTTGGGAGACAAGATAGAGGCTAGACGTCTTGCTGAGCAAGCTGGTGTACCGGTTCTACCATGGTGTGAAGCTTTAGATGTTGGCGATGCTCTGCGGTGTGCTGAAGATATAGGTTATCCAGTGGTGGTTAAAGCTTCTAACACGGGGGGTGGTCGTGGTCAGAGAATTGCACGTAATGGCGAAGAGCTTGTCAAGGCTTTCCAGCTTGTAGCTTTGGAGGCTAGAGGGTGGGGTAAGCCAAGAATATTTGTGGAAAAATTCGTTGAAAACGCGAGACACGTGGAAGTACAGATTCTAGCTGATAGGTATGGAAGCGTGGTCCACCTCTACGAGAGAGAGTGTAGTGTGCAGAGGAGGAGGCAGAAGATTGTAGAGGAGGCACCTAGCCCTCTAACGGCTAGAAGAAAGAAGCTTAGAAGCGAGCTGTTGGACTACGCACTTAAACTTAGCGAGTATGCAGGCTACGATGGTATTGGCACTCTCGAGTTCATATACGATCCGAAAAGCGATCAATTCTACTTCATAGAGGCTAACACGAGACTCCAGGTTGAACATGGAGTTACCGAGATGGTTACAGGTGTAGACATTGTAAAGCACCAGCTTTTAACTGGTTTGGAGAAGCCTCTCAGCCTACGCCAGTCAGAGATAACTGTTAGAGGTTGGGCTGTAGAGGCTAGAGTTTATGCAGAAAAAGTTCTCAGCGACTTTGCACCAGCCGAGGGTGTTGTCACCAAGCTTAGAATGCCGTCTGGCCCATGGCTACGCGTAGACTCTATTGTTGAGGAAGGCTACCATGTAAACCCGAAATACGATACACTCTTGGCCAAGATAATAGCTTGGGGTTCTGATAGGCTTGAAGCTGTAAAGAGGCTTGAAATCGCTCTTAAAGAGACTGTGATTGGAGGTGTAGAAACTAATCTCGATCTACTACGAGAACTACTAGCCTCCGAGGAATTTGTAAAAGCAGACTATCACACGCTCTTCCTGGAAAAGACGCTGGATAGGATACGCAGAAAGATTTCTGAAAAGCTACAGATTTTGAAAGAGATAGTGTCGAGGATAAACATGCCACAACTTCTCCACATGAAAACACCAAATGTTAGACTGCAAGGGATACGGTGGAGAACGTATGGGTGGCTCGCAGCGTCAACGCGTTCTAGGTATTAAGCGTGTCTCAGACAATGTATATGAGGTGTTGCTAGAGGATGATAGTGGAAAACGCTATACAGTACACGTGAAAGTTGAAGGCGATATACTGGAAACCCCCTATGGCAGCTACTACCTCCAAGACATATCTAGAATCGAAACTGTGGGAGAGGCTAGAGGTGGGAGAAGCGTTCTAGGTGTATCCTGGGCTATAGACTTCGACAGCTCATCCGGCATATTCAAAGCCAAGCTCTCTCTAAAAATAATCGATGTAAAAGTTGGTAGAGGGTCTAGAGTGGCTAGAGATGATACCCTCCTCCTATTCGAGACTATGAAGATGGTTGGCGAGCTAAAAAGTCCCTGTGAGGGGATTGTAGAAGAAGTGTTTGTTAAACCTGGTGAAGGTGTAAAGAGTGGTAGTCAACTGTTAAAACTCAAGTGCAAGTAGCATGTGGGAAGTGGTTGGCGTTTTTGGTGGCTGTAAAATTGTTAAAAGGTTTTGCTGGGTGGTAGAGAGCATTTCATAGTGGTATGTTTCCATGCTTCTTTTCAAATCTCTGTTCTCTTTTGGGTAGGAGTGCTTGTAGTGCTCTATAGAGTTTATAGCGTGTCTTTCTAGGCTCTATCACGTCGTCTACTAGACCGTATTCTGCGGCGTAGTAGGGGTTTGCGAACAGCTTTCTATACTCGGCTGCTAGCTTTTTCACCTCTTCTTCGACCTCTACGCCCTTCTTTTTGGCTAGTTCTCTCTTGTAGATTATCCTTACCGCTGCCTCTGGTCCTAGTACAGCTATTTCTGCTGTAGGCCAAGCATAGACTATGTCTGCGCCTAACGCTTTGCTCCCCATAGCAATGTATGCTCCTCCATAAGCTTTCCTGACTATCACCGTTATCTTGGGTACAGTAGCTTCTTTGTACGCGTAAAGCATCTTAGCTCCATGCCTTATTATTCCACCGTGTTCCTGTTCTACTCCAGGCATGTAGCCTGGCACATCCACGAACATTATCAGTGGTAGGTTGAAGGCGTCACAGAATCTTATGAAGCGAGCAGCTTTAACAGCAGCGTTACAGTCTATAGCTCCAGCCTGGTAGGCTGGTTGATTGGCTACAATGCAGACAGGGTAGCCTGCAAGTCTTGCAAATGCTGTTATAATGCTTGTACCCCACTCAGCTTGAACTTCTAGCAACGATCCTCTATCGAAGACCCTTTCGAGCACCTCTCTCATGTCGTAGGGTTTCATAGGGTCAGTTGGCACTATCGATTCGAGCTCTGGGTCTTCTCGTTCGGGTGGATCTCCTGTATCTACTATTGGTGGTGTTGCAAGGTAGTTGTCTGGTAGGTAGCTTAGAAGCCTTCTCACTATAGCCATAGCCTCTTCCTCGTTTTCAGCTCTAAAGTGTGCTACACCACTTATGCTGGAATGTACACGTGCACCGCCAAGCTGTTCAAAGCTAACCTCTTCCCCTGTAACCTGTCTAACAACATCTGGTCCTGTTACAAACATATAGGATATCTTGTCGACTACTATGACAAAGTCCATGAGTGCTGGTGCATAAGCTGCACCGCCAGCACATGGGCCAGCCATAACGGCTATCTGCGGTATAACGCCGCTAGCATCTATTATTGCGGAGAATATCTCGCCAACACCGTGGAGAGCAACAACGCCTTCCTGTATTCTAGCTCCACCAGAGTCGAAAATGCCTATAACAGGTACTCCAGCCTGTAAAGCCATTCTTATCACACGTGCTATCTTCCTAGCATGGCTAAGCCCTATACTGCCACCCATCACGGTAAAATCTTGTGAGAAGATGTACACTAGTCTCCCATCAACTCTACCATAGCCTACTACAACTCCATCCCCATAGTATTTTTGCTTGTCTAGACCAAAGGTTGTAGCATGATGTGTTGTAAGCCACTCAAGTTCTTCGAAAGAGCCAGGGTCGACTAGAAGCTCTATACGCTCTCTAGCAAGCAGTTTACCTTTTGCTCTCTGCCTCTCTATCTTCTCCCTACCACCACCCTCTAGCGCACGTTTTCTCCTCTCTCTAAGCTCTCTCAACAGCTCCTCCACAACAACCACCTCTACCAAGCCTCTTGTGTGCTTCAGCAAGATCGCCAGATGCAAGAGCAGCAAGTAGGCTAAGCTCGCCAGCCAATACTGTCGCAGCAACAATCTCTGCGAACTTTTTAGCGTTTATACCTGGAGGATCTCCACCACCTGCAACGCCTAGTAGGGCCAAAGCCTCTCTCTGAGTAGGCAATCTAGTGCCACCACCAACAGTACCAACTTCCAGGCTTGGAAGCGTCACTGAGATGTAGAGATCGCCATTCCTCACCTCTGTCCACGTATACCCCATACTACTCTCCACAACCTGTGCAACATCTTGTCCTGTTGCAATGAATATTGCAGCTATTATGTTTGCATAGTGGGCGTTGTAGGATAAACTTCCAGCTCTAGCTGATCCTAGCAAGTTTTTAACCCTATTAACAAAGTCTATTTGTTCAGGTTTAGTCTTCAGAACCTCTTCGACAATGTCACGCTTAACTATAGCTTCTGCAACAACAGTTTTTCCGCGGCCAAAGACCATGTTGAGATAGCTTGGCTTCTTATCAACACACATGTTTCCACTTAGACTTACAACCCTAGCATTGCCTGGGAAATTGTCTACAATCCATTTGACAGCCTTATCAACTGCTATTGTGACCATGTTCATGCCCATGGCATCTCCTGTTTCAAATACAAATCTAAGCCACACAATGTTGCCAACGTGGAAAGCATCTACCCTCTTGAGCTTCCCATGCCTAGTAGTAGACTCGGCCTCCCTTTTGATATCGTTGAAATGTTCTTCAACCCACTTGACAAGCCGTACAGCTTCAACGATGCTAGGAGTCCATATTGCTGGCGCTCTACTCATACCATCAAACAGTATTTTTGTCCTAGCACCACCAGACAACGTTATTGCTTTAGCACCTCTATTCACGCTAGCTACAAGTGCACCCTCTGTTGTAGCTAGCGGTATGTAGTAGTCGCCACGAGCATAGTCGCCCTCTATTCGTAGAGGACCTGCTACACCTACTGGAACCTGTACTGCACCTATTGGGTTCTCGATGTTACGCCCAACAAGCTCGTCGAAGTCAAGTATTGTTGACCCTATTGATGAGAGACTAACACCGTACATTTTTTCAAGTGCAAGTCTTCTAGCAAGTGCACCAGCATTTTCACTTCCAAGTACAATGCCTGCTTCGTGAAACTTCAACTTGCCTTTCACAAGCGCGTCTACAACTTCTTCAAGTCTTTTGGCTAGCACTCTCTCCATACTATTGTCCACCTATTGTCCACTCTTGGCTGGTCTCAAAGGCCTAAACTTGATGCCATAGGCTATAAGCCCATGATCATCATCTACTCTAACTCTTCTAACAACAGCTTCAACACGCATTCCCGTATGGACCTTCTCTGGCTCAACATCTGTTAACGGTGCAAACACGCGTGCTCCATCGTCAAGTTTTACAATCGCATATACTATTGGTGCTTGGTCTCGAAATCCCTCCTGCACAGTGTATGTGATGGCAAACGTTTCAACAACACCTTGCCTAGCAAGTTCTACACGCTCAACACTTTTAGACCCACAATATGGGCACACAGGTCTTGGCGGGTAAAACCTTCTACCACACCTTCTACACATGCCGCCTACAAGCCTATAACGAGAGTCCTTTTCCCTCCAAAGCCTAGCTGGAGACAAGCGATATGCCATAAGCTCTTCACCTCACTCTTCTAAGGACAATGGCCGTTATGGTTGAACCATCACCTCCAATGTTTGATGCAAGACCATACTCTGCACCTTCAACCTTTACTCCGGGGAAATCGCCGCGTAACTGCATTGTTATCTCTGCAACCTGGTAGACTCCTGTTGCACCCACCGGATGCCCTCTTGCTTTTAGCCCTCCACTCGGATTTGCAACGGGCTTGTCTCCAGGGTGGAATCTACCTTCAGCAACAAGTTTTGCTGCTTTACCCTTCTCGGCCAAGCCTAAAGCCTCTAAACTCAATATACCCGTTATTGTAAACGCATCGTGAACCTCTACAACATCTAGCTTCTTAGGCTCAATGCCAGCCATATTATATGCCTGCAACGCGGCATAGCGGAGTGCTGGTATCGCGTCTAACTCCTCACGATTACTCAACTCTACAGTGTCAACAGCTAAACCAACACCAGCAATCTCTACAAGCACATCTGGCTTCTTTCCAAGCTTCTTCAACCCATTCTCAGAAGCAAGTAGTACTGCTGCTGCACCATCACCTATTGGGCTGCTATCAAGAAGCCTTATAGGGTCAGCAACAACCCTACTCTTCGCAACATCTTCCCTACTTATCCTCCTCCTAATCTGGGCATAGGGGTTCTTCTCAGCATTGGCATGCATCATAACAGGCCATTCGCTCATCTCATCTCGACTAACACCATACTTCTCCATATACAGTCTCATCATGAGCGCATTAAGTGCTGCAAAGGAGGCGCCGTAGAACACCTCATACTCAGCTTCACCAGCTTGAGCAAGAGCAGTGGTGATAACAGGTGTGGGATAGTCTGTCATCTTCTCAACACCGCCAACAAGCACTAAGTCTGCAAGACCAGAAGCAACCAGCGAATAGCCTGTATACACGGCAACACCACCACTACCACACGCAGCTTTAACGTGGAAGGCAGCCTTGTACCTAGCACCAATACTGGTGGCTAGTAGCGCCCCAAGGCTATCTTGGCTTCCAAGACTGTTTGCTAGCATGTTTCCAACCACAACAGCATCCAAATCTCTTGGCTCTACACCAGCTTCTTCTAGAGCCTTTAGAGAAGCCTCCGCAAACAAATCTATAAGGCTTTTATCGAAATGTCTAGAGACCTTTGTAAGCCCAACTCCGACAATGTAGACAGGTCCAGGCATTTTCAACCCTCACCTCAACATCTACATGTTGTAGCGTAGAACGAGTCTACGATACTTTGCATACATGGCATAGTCTATGTACACCTTATCCGCTATATAGTCGTCAACCTTTGGAGCTCGATCTCTCTTCTCCTCAATAGCATCCGTAACAACAAAGCTATAGGCATCGCTTCCAGCACCACTTCCAAAAGGTGCAACAAGTATTCTACTTCCTGGCTTAGCAATGTCAAGCACTCTTGCAAATCCTAGAAAGGCTGAACCATTGTAGGTGTTGCCTATGTATGGTGCTATAAGGCCAGGTTCAACTTGTTCCTTGGTAAAGCCAAGTCTTTTAGCAATTCTCAAGGGGAACCGACCATTTGGCTGGTGGAAGACAACATAGTCGAAATCTTGAGGTTTAAGTCCGAGACGCTCCATAAGACCCTTGACAGCAGACTCTATGTGGTGGAAATAGGCTGGCTCACCAGTGAAAGCTTCTCCGTGTACAGGATAGGGGCTTACCTCTCTCCTCCAAAAGTCCGGCGTATCAGTAACATATGTGTAGACACCTTCAAGCACAGCAACAGCATCTCTAGCTGGTCCAACAACAAAAGCTGCACCACCACTAGCTGCTGTAAACTCCAACACATCTCCAGGGTTAGCTTGAGCAGTATCAGCACCCACCACAAGACCATACTCTATCTGGCCAGAAGCCACCAACCCAAAAGCAGCACGCAACCCCTCGCTTCCAGCTCTACACGCAAACTCTAAATCCGACGCCATTGTGTCAGGAACAATTCCCAACGCCTCAGCTATAATAGTTGCAGAAGGCTTAACAGCATAAGGCTTAGACTCAGAGCCAAAGAAAACAGCGCCTATCCTCCTAGGATCAATACCAGCACGTTTAACAGCATTCAAAGCAGCCTCCAACCCTATGGTAGTGGCGTCCTCATCAACACCACCCACAGCCTTCTCATAAACTCCAAGCTCAGCACCAACACTGGGATCATAGCCCCAAACCCTTGCAATCTCCTCAACCTTAACACGATAGCGAGGTATATAGGCACCCCACCCAACAATGCCCACGCGCAAGACCAACATCACACTCGCACAAAACCCAACCGCATCTGCTCTGCAAAAAGAACCTCCTAAGACTTAAACCGCATCAACTGTAAACAAAAGCCATTTTCGACAAAAGTCGAAGAAGTGTAATATAGCAATTATAGCAAAGCTAGATGCTGTGAAACAACATTGAAGGCGAAATAGCGGCATACCAGTATACAGCTATGGACAAGGTTGTATGCTAATAGCACAGTTGGACTTAACCCTACACGGTGGACGTGTGCAAACCAGTCTGAGGGACACTTCTTCTAAAAATGTTATGGAGTGTGCCTCTAAAACAGCCGTTCATGCAAAACAGGGGAATGTCTTACGGATAATGTTCAACGTTCAAGGTTAGAGTATGGTTTCTGCGAGTAGGTCTTCTAGAAGGCCTAGCTCTGGGAATTCTAGTACGCCAAAGTCTTCCGCTAGCACATATGGTTTGATCTTGTCTAGTGGTACTTCTTTGCGTAGTATTGGGGATAGGTATGTTGATGGGTCTAGCGTTACGCTTGTTCCTGTCTGGTACTGGCCTATGGCTGGTAGTACGACGAGTTTTGCTTGGAGCTTAGGATATGGTGCTACTAGGAAAGCTGGCAGCTTTACAATATAGCCTATCTTGTCTCGGAGCCTCAGACTTGGGTGTTCGTGGCCGATTATGACTGTTTTTATCTTGCCCTTATACTCTTCGTTAGGGATAAAGTGTCCGTGGATGATTAGAATGTCTCCTGCAATAAGCTCCTTTACTATCTCAACATTGTACTTCTTGGCTACAATGGGTAGGTAGTTGTCGTGATTTCCACGCACAACCGTGACACGCACCCCCTGCCTAGCGAGAAACTCGAATAGCTTGCTAAGCTCTTCTCTCTCGCTACGAAGAAGTCTAGAGAAACAATGTTTCACATCGCCAGCAAATATCACCCAACCAGCATCAGTAACCTCTAAACCTCTCCGTAAAACCTCCAAGCTCCTACGAAGCTGTATACGGGGGATAAACATTCCCTGATTAGCAGCTTCCTCTTCAAAGCCGAGATGAAGATCGCTAAGCACGAGAGCCTTTACACCTCGCAAGTACACCAACGGCAGATTCTCAACAACCTCAACACCGTCAACAAGCTCCACAATATCCCCATACAGTTAGAGTAGGCAGCCTCAAACTAATCTAGATACCTAGAAGGAGCAAGAAACAAACACAGGTTCTCCAACACAGTGTGTATGGCCGCGGGACGCCCCCGCCCCACCGCAACCCAACCCATACAACTGCGGCTGGGGGAGGGGATGAGCGGTGGGTTCCCCCGCGGCCAACAAGATTTCTCAAAGAGTGTATCGCAAAATACACTTGGTCTTGTACTGGCCTGTATAATATTAAAGCATAACTTTATAGATTGTGTTTATCGGCTACTTTGGTCTTGATAGAAGGGTCTTCTCCCCTACAATGGTTTCCACGGTGTTTGCGGTATTGGAAAGTTTACTCTGTTTCGTCGATGTAGTGTGGATTAGCGGTGATATGTTTTGGGATGTCGTGGTGTTTTAGAGCTAAGCTTTACTCTTAGTTATTACTGTGAACTTTTCTGCTAGCATAGAGTCAACGTCTATTCTTGCTTTGAATAACATGTTGAATTTTTCTAGAAGCCTTTTAACAGTCTCTTGTTCGTCGTCATGTAAGTACCTATATTCCGGCTTTGGGTAGCCTAGGTGTAGGCTACCCCAAAGCTTCTCTATGAACCTAAAAGCGTTTCCAAGAGCTTTTTTAAGCTCATCAACAGTTTTTGCTCGTAGTGCGTTTACCAGCTCTTCTCTGCCTATTATGCCCATTTCGTTTAGTTTTCGTACAAGCTTTTCTAGCTGGCTTGGTGGTGGTGCTATCCCTATGTGTGTTAAAGGTATCTTGCCACGTACGATTATCTTTCCTCCAACCATTCCTGTGCCAATGTACCTGCCGGGTTTTCCCAGGACTAGTATTAGGCCTCCGGCCATAAACTCTCCAAGGTAGTCGCCTACGTCTCCTCCTACGACTATATATCCTCCCTTCATCTGCACACCAACTCTATTTCCAGCATTTCCATACACGTATACCTCCCCGCTCCTCATCGCCTGAGCTAGAGAGTCGCCTGCATTGCCGTAGATGGCCACTATGCTATCCTCGATACAGTCTCCAACATCTTCTTGCACGTTGCCGTACACGTACACTTCCATTTTCCTGACAAGGTTTAGTGAGGCATTGCCAAGTGTGCCCCAAAGCTCGAGTTTTCCAGGGCCAAGACCATTTGCTATATAGCGTTGGCCTTCAAGACCTTTTACCGCTGCATACCCTCTCCTCTCCAGCATCTCCGCTATAACTCTATTAATCTCGCTGCTAGACCTCCCCTGCGCGTTAAATGCATCTGCTGGTGGAGGTGGTATTGCTGCTATCTTCCACTCCATAAGCCCTCTTACACGGAGCTCGCCATCAGGGTATAGGATTACGTAGCCTCCTCCACGCAACATGCGTGGACGTGCTCGTGGATTCACCTTCTTTATTGCTGCTGCCTCGCTAGCTACATAGATGTGGTAGTCTTCTACTGCAACGTATAGTGGTCGGAAGTGGTGTCGATCGACAAAAGCTCCGAATACAGGTCCTCTTGGCGTTCCATGTATGAATATGGCTGCAAAGGGGCCATCTAGTCTAGCCCATCGAGGCCCCTTGCCATAGACTAGCGCATCCACTATATCTTCGAAGGTGAGACCGTCTCTTGCAAGTACCGTTATTAGGTGGGCTATCACCTCGCTATCGTTTCCAGTAAAACTTCTAAGGCCAAGCTCGTACATTACAAACTTTCTATTCGCACCATAGCTGCTTAGATCACCATTATGTACTATTGCTGTTTCATAGCTTGTGAATGGGTGTGCAAGCCAAGGTTGAAAACCAGGGCTATTGGTTGGGTAACGTGTATGCCCTATCCACACAGGAGAACTTCTACCCCACAACCTGTAAACATTTGCAACATCTTCTGGCCAGCCAAAAGATTTGAAAACGTCTAGGTATCGTGAAGCCTGCAAAAATCTTAGCAGCGTCATTATCTGAGGGTCTGGATAGTCTCTAAAAAGCCTCTCATCAACATATACTAGGTCTGAAAGACGTATCCTCCCAATCTTCTCAACTGTTAAAGCTCCTACAAGCTTTTCCACAAGCTCTTCTTCACCTCTAACGACAAAAAGCTTGGCTCTCACATAGTCTAGAGGAGCAGGGTTGTATGCTGCAAAACCAGCACCATGCTCTGTACCTCGCTGCTTCATTGCTGCAATAGCGTCAAAGATTGTTTCGAAGAGTATAGGGCTACCATCTAGAGAAGCAACACCTGCAATGCCACACATAGAGTCTCACTCTCCAGCCACTTTCACTCCAAGACTTTGTGCAACATGTCCATCGAGGCTTCGCAAAAGCCAGCGATTACCATTCAAACTCTCCACGCTCGTAACACCTCCAGCTCCCATTAGAAGTTTGAGCTCCCACGTTAGCTCTATCAAAGTGTTCAAATAGGCTTCGAATCTCTCCGCATACGGTTTATCTCTAAGCTTCTGGCTAAGGTATTTGAAGGGTCTACGGACAACAACTAGATCGGCACCAAGTGCTACAAGCTTATAGACATCTGCACCGTTTCTAAGATCGCCTGCAGCAACAAGGGTTACCTCATCCCTAACACCGCTACGCCAATACTCCTCGTCGAGTATGACTATCCATTCTTCAAGCCAGGGCCTCCTTCTAGCTCCTCGAAGACCCTCATCAACAATTACGAGAAATACGTGGTTTTCAGACGGTTTTGTGCCTGGGGGTACAGCTATTGCATCTGGTCTTTCAAGCAACTCGCACTCTCTAGCGTAGCCTAGTGCTTCAGCTGCATCTTCTAATGCTTTGTCATAGCATGGTGCAACTATGGGTGATTCGTATACTGTGCCATCGTGCAACTTTATCCTAAGGCTTACCTCTTCGCGGTATGGGTCAACAGGAGGTCTAGTAACCTGAGCAGCTTCAATGCGTAGCAGGTCTAGTGGGCGTTCAGCAGGTGTTGTATAGCCGGGAACAATGCCCCCCATACCAACGACTGGAGTCTTACCCTGTACATACACTTCTGGTGTAACGGGTGTGTTTGAGGGTGGATCGCCATACCATGCTATAGGCCCATACTCTGCAACATCTACACCAACTACGTTGGCAACCCGCTCGTCTATCGAGTAGGCTTCTAGAAGCTCTCTCCTACCTACAAGTTTTTGGAGCTTGTCTTCGCCTAGAACGTAGGTTAGAAGCTTTAATGTTCTCTCGATAGCCTTTAGGAAGTTGACTACACGTTTAACAGCAACATCTACATCGATTCTTCTAGGTGCTGTCACCTTGCTAGTTAGTGCTGCAGGACAAACGCCACGGTTACACTGGTGACACATTATACAGCCCATTGCCACCAACACGGCTGTCGACATCATCGCCATGTTTGCGCCTAGAAGTACTAGCTTGAAGACATCTTGTCCCGAAGATATCATTCCTCCGCCAATCACTAGAAAGCCATCACGTACACTGTTGTCTCTGAGAAGACGGTCGGCTACTGGAACAGCGTAGTCTATTGGTATGCCGACATGGTCTCTAACAATCTGTGGTGTTGCACCAGTCCCAGCACCAGCACCATCGATAATCACGCCCATGGCATTGGATCTTGCAACACCAACAGCAACGTATCCAACTTGGTGTGTTGCAGCAACCTTTACGAGAACAGGTTTACCTGTAGCCTCCATAAGCATTCTAACACGCTGTGCAAGATCCTCTATACTGTATATGTCGTGGTGTGGTGCTGGTGAAAGTGCTTCAACACCTTCTGGCAATTTGCGTAGCTTGGCTATAATGCCGACAACCTTTGTACCTGGTAGATGGCCTCCAATACCAGGTTTAGCGCCTTGCCCTATCTTGATGTTTACTGCAACACCTTTTCTCAGCATGTCAATGTCAACGCCAAACCTGCCACTTGCCCACTGCACCACTATATTCCTATGCTTTGCAACTTCTGGGTGAAGACCACCTTCACCAACACCAACAACAGCACCAGCAATATCTGCAGCTGCAGCTAAAGCTATATTGGGATAGCCTGCTAGAGCGCCAAAAGACATGTCTCCAAGGTAGATTGGAACTCTAAGTCTTACAGAGCCAAATTCAAGCCCAACATCAACATCTAGCCTATCAATGCCTTCAGGACCCAACTTCCTAGCTAGATCGTTAACCTCATCGACTCTAACATCCCTTATAGCGAGGCGATCTAGAATCCTACCACGTCTCATGGGAGGACTTAATGCACGCTTCTCAACAGCTTTTAGAGCAGCATAACGTATCTCCTCGATTTTCTCGCGATCCCAGAACTCTAGCCCTCTACTGGGCACCGGTAGGTAGTCTCGAACGAGCGTAACCTGTGCTTGCACGTACTGTGCCCAGCACGCAAGGCGCCCACCGGTAACCCCCTATATAACTTTAGGGGTAGAGGGTGGGAAGAAATTCGGACACACACTCGACAGAACTTCTACGGGTGTTCCTTCGAGTTGTTAGCACGCTACACCTACCTAGTCAAAAACCTAAGAGGAGTCTACATAGCATCTTCTAGAGACAATGTCGAAGAACATGTATCTTGGCTGTCTAGGAAGTTTAGGTATAGAGATCTTGGAGTACCACAATGTCTTGTAGAGAGTAGAGAGGATGTTTTCAGGGGTAGATTGTCGGGCAACCCATTCCACCAAATAGACTTTCCAACACAGCGTGTTAGAGAGGCTGCATTAGAGGTTGTTGAAGCTCTCAATAGCGTGGGTTTGGATAGGTGTACTGCTCTTGCACTAACACTTGCAAGCTCATACGCATCTCCAGTTCTAGCAACAAAATCTGTTGTGGAGGAGCTAGTGGAGAGTGGGGTTGCGATATACGTTGTTGAAGGGCCTAAGCTAGACGATAAAAGTGCGAAGCT
>DQUB01000074.1 GCA_015662475.1 Pyrodictium sp. | reverse complement strand
TGAAGCATTTCCAAATAATGTGGAGTTGAAGATATTGCCAGCTAAAGACCCCTTCAACAAACTATATTGTGTACACACTCCCTTAAAACGCGAAAAGCTATGAGGATTTAGAGGGTTGGAAGCGGTGAAGGTGAAGTTATTGAGTAGTCTTTTAGCATCCGTGGGCGGTTTCATCTTACTACTCGAAATATTAAGTATTACTATTGTGTTTGTAGTCGAGAATCCCATGCTAAATGTTGATGTGCTTGCAAGCCTCCTGATAATGCCAGTGATAGTAGCTTTGATAACCTATGCAATATGTTCAAGAGTGTTGTCTATGTTCGACAGGTTAGTTCGTCGTGTAAGTGTGGTAGTTATAGGTCGAGAAGCAGTGTATGTACCAAATACCTACATAGGAAGAGCGGATGCTCTTTCTTTCTACAAAGACCTACCGATTAAACTGCTATTACTAGTTCTTGGCACTGTTGGGTTGGGTTATCCAGCTGCACTCCTAATACTTGCAAATTTAGCGAATAAGTATTTGGAGATGGTAGGCTGTAAAAATGTAATTGATAGACGAATTAGAGCTTTGCAGCCAGCTACGCTTGGGCTAGCAGGTGCTCTCCTAATCTCTAAAATCAAACATAGTGTTGACAAGTGTTTTTCGGAGCGAAAAGGTTTAGAAAGGGTTTTAGAGGTGGAAAGGTAGAAGATGCATTTTCCTCCGAAGAGGTTCAAGTATTGGGTGATAGCGTTCAACTCTAACAATAACTGTTCTATCATCAGCTCTAATAGCGCCTTTAACGTGGAAACCTGTTTTTCCGCTAAACTCGGCAACTACACTATCTTTTAAACTGTGTGGGATCTTAAGCTCTATCACAAGGCTTTCTCTAGCTTGCAGCTCCTCTAAAAGACCATGTAAGAGTAGATTGCCAAGTTCGCAAATAACTCTTTCACGCTCAACGTTTTTCTGCGTTTCAAGGCACGTTTTAGCATAGTAGCTTAAAACAATGTTCATTAGATCATTGTCGATGGACAGTAGGTTGTTCCACCTTGCAAGTCCTTGTACGAGATTTTTAGAGGCAAAAATGATGGTGGTGTCTTTGCTAACTAGTCGTGCACCAAGTCTTGCACCAACTTGTATACTGCGTAACAGTTTTTCTAAGGCATCGACATTGCTATCTTCAAGCAACATGTGTGGTAGTAAATCAGTATAGCCTATTCTACGAAGTTCGAAGGTTGTAAAGTACTTTTTATTTGAAACAGCGGCTAATATGATAAATCCATAGACTTTGTCATAGCCAGGTTGTAGCCATAGTGTATACGGTTCTTCCCATCCAAATACGACACCACAAACATAGTCAAAGTTGTTGACAATCTTTATTAGATTTTCATTCGTTGACAATCTATAGCTTGTGTATGGCGAGTAAGTACCATCTGAAAGAAATGCGAAAAGTTTTCCTTCAAGAACAGCAAGTCTGACTGGTAGACCTAGCACGAGATCCTCTACAACAAACTCTTTACCCGTGACAAGCTGTTTGCAAGCATCTATTGTATAGCAAAGTATTGGTTTTGGACAGCCATCTATGACTCGGCACGTGTTTTTACATGAAATAACAATTGTAGTCTCATGAGCCCCCCACTTCCTCAGAGCAGCATAGTAGCATTCACTGGCTATGCCTATACGTAGAACGCCTATTTTCTCCAATTTTACGAGAGTGTTAACATCAACACCAATACATTGGGCAAGCTTTTCCAAAATGTCCGCCTTATTAACCACCTTACTACCCCTCTTTGGGAGAGGGTGGGCTAAGAAAGTAAGCTGTTACGGCTGATAACATGCTGCTAACAATCAGTAGGAGTAGAAAATGTAGGTGTAAACTCGCATTCGTTCTAGGGATCATTGGCTATATACTCTCTCCTCTTAGCTGGTGGAATGATGCAATAGTGAATATCCCAATAGCTATTGTTGTTGGTACAATCTTTTCGCTAATAGACGAGAAATTTTTCGGTTTAGGCTTCTTCCTAGGCTATTTGGCTTCAAATATCGTTGGTCTTATACTCCTTCAACATAGTGTGGAGATCGTGTTGAGAAGGAAAGTAAGCCTAAAGAAGATGCTCATGAGTGCACTAATATACACGGTGGTTATAAGTATAGTGTTGCTCGAGTATGAGGAGCTGCCATCTAGCTGAAGGAAAATTATATGGTGATGATAGGGGGCCTTAGCCGATAAACAATCCAAATTATAAATAAATGTGACTTTAAATTATATGTCTTGGGTGAAGAAACCGCTGGGAGCTTCTGAGCCTGAGGGCGGTGAAGAGTGGAGGGGATTACTGACCTTGAAATCTACCATTTTAACCCATACCCATTCGTTCTTGAACCAACATCTATACGTGCTATGTTAAAATGTGGTAGCTCAAAGCTAGAGTTTGGCGAGCTAGTGTTTGATTGTAGGAATAAGCTCCTTTGTCTATCAAATGGTGAGAAGTGTATTCGAGTCGAATTTGTGCCTGATTCTGTGCATGATAACAAGTATTATTATCTTGATCGAGATGGTGTTATCAGGGCTGTAGAGACTAGGAGAAAAGGCTACAAGGTTCTAAGAAGACTTGGTGAAAATGTAGCAGCTACGGTGGAAATAGATGGCATACATATGCATCGAATAAGCGGTATAGACCCTTGGAAGGATACGTTGGCGAAGATACGTGCTGCGAAGATCCGTCGTGGAAACATAGTGTTGGACACATGTATGGGTCTTGGATATACAGCAATAGCGAGTGTGATGCAAGGAGCACGACATGTTGTTACAGTAGAGATTGACGAGGAGATTATATGGATAGCTGAAAGAAATCCCTGGAGTCGAATGCTTGCAGACAAACGTATAACGATAATACATGGTGATGTGACTAAGGTCATACATTTGTTCGAAGACGAAAGTTTTGATAGAATAATCCACGATCCACCCAGATTTGGTGGTAGTACAGGAGACCTCTACGGAACTCCTCTCTACAAACAATTCTTTAGAGTCTTAAAGCCTGGAGGCGTACTATACCACTACCTAGGAGAACCCGGCCGGTATAGAGGTATCAACTTATACCAGAGTGTAAAGCGTAGACTTCTCGATATAGGTTTTGAAAGTGTGAGATGGGTTGAAGAAGCTAAAGGAGTAGTAGCTCGAAAACCTGTACTCTAAGTCTTAGCAGGCGTGTATTTCCAAAGTGTTAGTGGAGATGGTTCAACAAGCCCCGGTTTATTAGCCCTCTTCTTTAGTCTTTCAAGTGCTCGTCTAAGTGGTTCAGCATCAAAAGCTATTGTGGTGTGTATAGCTGCTAATCCTTTCCAGCTTCTAAACCGTCTATCAAGCTCTTCACCAACATTATCAGGTTCAACGCTATATGCTTCAGCTGCTAACCGTTTCAACCATCTATCGAGTGGCAGGGCGCTATAATCTCTACACGCTAAAACTTTGACCAAGTTTAACGTGTATGGACCTACACCTTTTACATCAGCTAATTGTTCGACATCACTGCAGGAAAAACTATACACCTTCTTTTGTATTGCTTCTAATACTGTAGAAGTACGATATCCAAGTCTTGCTTCCCTTAACACTTCTTCGTTAAGATCTGATGGTTTTGGAGGTTCAAGAAAAACTGTGTTGTTTATAACAAGTCTGTCTGAAGCAATTAGATGTAGTTTGTAAAGCATGTTCCAACCCTGTTTGAAACTAGCATTTTGCTGACAAACTGCAACGAGAAAAGCATACCATATGCTGATCCTTCTGAGATGTAGACCTGGCATAACCTCTAAAAGACCTCCTACAAGAGGATCGCCTCTCCCTAGCCTAATATACTCGCTTAAATCCTCGTATACGCCAAGAATGTCTTTAAGTTTGTCAATAGCATGCTCCCAGCATCTATCGTTGGACCCGCAGTAGACGTCTATGCGGGCATGATCGTTTAAAGGTTTGACCACTGCTACGCAGTGACCGCAAAGCCATATATAGCCCTTAGACCCATCGTATTGCCAGCCGAAACTGTAGGTTGCAAGTGTAGCATGCCAATTATACAATGTTGTAGGTTTAATTTCGAAAGTGTAGAGAGGACCTTTAGCCTTTATAGTATGGGGCATAGATTTTAACACCTTTACAACGTCACTTCGTCGATATGCAGTAGTAGTGGTCGTCTTAGAGGGTTCATCAGCCCAGCAACATAAAATTCTCTTCTTGACAACATTGCTAGGGATGCTTCAGTCACTCTGCCAAGATCTAGATATCCGGCTAATTCTTGAAGATCGTTTCTGGATTGGAGTCTAGAGAAGAAGACTGTGCCAAGATTGCTCCTAATACCAGGTCTAATGTCTTTGGCTATACGCTGACTAGCAACTATGATAAAGTAGCCCCATTTTCTCCCCTCCCTAGCAACAGTCTCTAGTTCCTTAGCAGCATTACCACAATATTCACATGCATAGTTTTGAGCTTCGTCGATGACTAGTCCAAGTTTTATGGGCTCCAAACGCCTGTATATTATGCTCCATACAGAGCTAGCAATGCTGGCAACTATAGCTCGCTTAACCTCAACGTTTCTCTCACTACTGAGATCAACAACTACAACATGTTTCTCTAAAGCACGCTCTACAAGTTCTATTGGTTCTACACTTCTACGATTCATTGTTTCGAAAACGTAGTCGGGAACATAGTAGTCTAAAAGTACAGTCAATTTGTACACTGTATGGTCTCTAGCACCAAATCTCCTAGCTACAATTGCTAGCACCTCTCTAAACAGCTGCTTGTCCCATCGTTCGTATTTCTGTACTTTATTGCCTCCGCTTTTCACAACACCTGATACTTGTTGAAAGCATGTGCTTGGATTACTAGCTTCTCCTCTTCTAAGCTTATCATAGCAAACAGTTGCCAAGTCAACATAGTCTTTCAGAGTAGAGCTGGACGATAAGCCCATTAGCTCAGATATTGTCTGAGCGAATACGAGTGGTGGAATAACAATCTCGTTAGCATCAACAACTTCCCAGCCAAGTTTCTTAGCTGCAGGTACGTAGTCGACACCGCTATGGTCGAACACTATGAGGTTAAACCCAGCTTTTGAGAGTTCTTCGACGAGCTTGAGTACAAGTCTACTCTTACCAGTACCTGTTGCTCCAAATACACCTATGTGGTATGGGACCCAGTGCACGTCAAGAGGTAGTCTCCACTTACTGTACTTGTGCACACCCACGTGAATTGCTTTTGAAATGGCAAGATATTTTGTGAGAAGACTAGCGTCTATGAGCTTATACACCTTACTACTTGGTGTTGGAGCGTAGATGTTGCTATCAATACCCTGTCTTCCTCCGCATAGTGGTGAGCCGTCGCATATACCTGCATATATTTCCACTAGAGCGTTTGTGAAGGGCATCACTATGTCTGTGTTTAACGCTTCAGGATGCTCGATGTACACGTTGTGAGTCGCCCTTCTTAGGAATGGTTCGTAGCGGGTAACCCATCTCAATACACCCAGCATGTAATAGTTTTCAAATCTATCGTCGTATATTAGCACGAGATCCTCTTCCCTCACTTCAAGTTCAGCATCACGTCTTAATGCTACCGGTGCGTACAAAGCATTTGCGCCGCTCAACACTATTCCGACTTCCTTGGCTATGCGTGCAAGTGGTAACATTTTGCCTCTCCCAATAGAGTATGTGGCAACTTTTGAGATGATAAGCATTTGGTGGGAGAGGGTTTAGCGAAAGTCAGGATGGTTAGGGCGGAGGTCGGTAGAGTATTTGTCTAGCAATATCTCTAGCTGTATGCCAGTCTATAAGACCGCTTGAGAGGTTGTTTAGTCTACGTGTAAACTCGTCTCTGGCAGCCTCTATCCTCCCCCTATAGAGTAGCTTCTCAAGCCCTCTAGCGGGTAGCCAGACTATAGCATCGAGGCGTAGAGGTGGTATGTTTGAAAGTTTTGCAATCTCTTGCCACGCCTTTATAGCGATATTCCGATATTGTGACAAGATATTTTTGGGGTTTGTGTCGAGGAGTCCAGAAGTTACTGTTAGTAACGCAATTCTCTTATCAACAGGTATCATGTCGACCTCTTCTAGCTTAGCAGTACACCCTAATACTTTGAAAGTGTAGTAGGCCATTTTGGCGGCAAAAACTATTGTTTTTTCAAAAGGTTTAGCTTTTAGAGATGCAGCTAAATCGTTGACGAGCAATCTGAGATCTAGATAGTGGTCTGGCTCTACTAGTACGTTTTCTAAGACTCTTGCAGCTCTCTGAAGCCTATTGAGCTTTTGGACTCTAAGGATTTTATTGCCTTTCGACACATTCAAAAAGCTTGAAAAGGCTTTAAGAATGTCACTTGCAGTTTGAATATACGGTTTAGCTCTCGTAAACCAATCGGCAAACTCTGTCCAATACTCTTCCCCCGTAAGAGTTAGTCTATAACTTACAAGAGCATTGGCGACTACAAGTGCTACAGCTTTGCGCCCATACACATTAACTACTCTACTAACAGCCTTAAATTGGGGATCGTTGAATTCAATAGCATCTATCGCCTCTGGACGAACTCTCTGTAATACGTTAGCTATGGCATGAATGCGCTGTATGTTTGCTTGCAACAACGTAGGTTTTTCCTCCTATGAAAAGGGTTTTTGAGGTACAAAGAATATAGTTTTAGATTGGAGGTTCTCACAAAATGTTTATGAAGTTCTTGTGCCGTTGAGGACATCCACCGGGACCGAAGGGTAGTCCGATGTGGTAGGGTCGGCGTCGCCGAGGCTAGTTGCAACAATATTTGTACTGGCTGTGTTTCTGCTAGGCGTAACCTTCATAGTTTGGGGTTTGACAGTTTCACAGGAGGCGAGTTTGCATACCCGTATTGCTATGGGTCTTGGGATGGGGCTAATCTTTGCAGTAATAGTAGCATTGATCGAGCATATAATGTATAGGAAGCTTATGAGGTGAGAATTATGGTGAAGCAATATTACACGGTAATAACGCATACAGATCTTGATGGTATTGCTGCTGCCGCTGTCTATCTTAGACTTGCCGGTGCTAAGTTAGGCGTGAATGCTGTTGTACATTTTACCGAACCATATAAGCTGTATAAGGTGTTAAAGCAGATCAACACATCTTCGACAACAAGAGTTGCAATAATGGATTTGAGCCCCAATGCTGCAGATTTTGAAAATATAGTGGAGAGATTGAAAGAGTTGGTTAGGCATGGTGTTATAGTGGAATGGTACGATCATCATAGATGGTGTGGTGAGTGGATTAATCAGCTTAAAAGTGTTGGAGTGCGCTTATACGTTGACACGTCAACTTGTGCAACAGGAGTCGTAGCAAAGTATGCGGTGGAAGAATTAGAGGCGCAGCCAGATGAGCATGTAAAGGAGCTTGTTGCAGCAACATGTGCTGCTGATCTTTGGCGTTGGGATCATCCTCTTTCAACGAAACTATACAGAGTTGTTGATAGGTATAAGGGTAGAAAAGGTGATGCGTGGAGAAGGAAACTGGTTATCGGTTTTAGCGAGGGAAGTTTGTGGTGGCCAGAGCTCGACGAAGCGTTAGAAGAATACCTTAAACTGGAGTTTGATGGTTTTACAAAGGCTTTGCAAAGTGTGGTAGTTGGCAGTAAAGCTGGTTGCCGGTTTGTGGTTGTGTTGAAACATCCAGGACCTCCTGCAGCAAGCATTATTGGGAATAGTCTAGTGGATAGGTATAATGCCGATTTTGTAGTGATAGTGAGACGAGGTGGTTCTAAAGGGATTAGCCTTAGATCAAAAGCTGTTAATGTTAGAGAGATTGCGGTAAAGCTTGGTGGGGGAGGACACCCGAAAGCGGCTGGTGCTCCACTAAACATGCCTTGGTGGGCAAGGCTTCTAGCAAGAATATATCCTCGTTATAAACTAGTTTACACTGCTAAGCTCATAGAGAGGGTGTTGGGTGAGATAGGCTGTCCACGATTATCGGATTAGATCTTGCAGGTTCGCCGCGAAGACCTACTGGCTATGCTGTAGGTTGCCTAGTAAATGATAGTTGTACGATTCTCGATTACGGCATTGTCTACGACGATAAAAGTCTCCTAAAAGTGTTGGAGATTAAACCCAAACTTGTAGTGATAGACTCACCACTAGCCTTTCCTAGACAAGGATGGTTTAGAAACGTCGACATAGTAATGAGGAGACTTGGCTATAAAGTTTTGCCTCCTATGTGGAAAGGTATGCAGATGTTGGTAGAAAGAGCTGTTAGGATAAAAAATCTTCTTGAGGAGGTTGGTATCCATGTTCTAGAGACACATCCACGTAGTGCTTGGCTAGCGTCATCCTGCAACTCGCCTATTAAAGCTGTAGAGCGTGTTTGCAGGAATGTGCCGGGCGATTTAAAGGCTCTTAAAAAAGATGTTATTGATGCACTAGTAGCATTAGCGGTTGGCGTAGAGTATGTGAGAGGTAATG
>DQUB01000062.1 GCA_015662475.1 Pyrodictium sp. | reverse complement strand
CTCCAGCTGGCACATAGCCTGGGTAGACCTCTGCTAAGCAGCCCATGTCACAGGCTCCTTGCACGTTGTTTTGGCCTCTAACACCACCAATAGCACAACCTGCCTTGCCCCACCACCCTCTAAGAGCAGCGATCAAAGCTAGAGCCATAACATTGTCTACACCGCAAATGTGCTGGGTTAAACCCATACCCCATAGCACAGAGCCTTTCTCAGCTTTGCCGAGCATGTAGGCTGCCTCCACGATCTTGTCAGCGGGAACGCCTGTAACCTCAGCAGCCTTCTCTGGCGGCCATTTCATTGCAGAAGCTTTGAATGCTTCGAAGCCCTCCGTGTACTTCTCTATGAACTCTTTATCAACCATACCATCTCTTATTATCACGTGCGCGATAGAGAGTAATAGTGGTATGTCGGTGCCAGGATAGTGTTGCAGGTGCAGGTCGGCCTTCATAGCAGTCTCATTGGCGATTGGGTCGGCAACGATTAGCTTTGCCCCTCTTTGCTTAGCCTTTAACACGTATTGGCCGAAGAGTGCTGGATGTACAGCAGCGCCATTCCAACCGACTACGAATATCACATCGCTCTCCAAGATCTGGTCAAAGGTGGCTGAAATAGCACCAGCACCAACAACCCTTATAAGTGCGTGTACCGTGGCTGCGTGACAAAGCCTTGCACAGTGGTCGATATTGGGGCTACCCAGGAGCCTAGCAAGCTTTTGTAGGGCATAGTTCTCCTCGTTGTAACACCTGGCACTCGCTAGAAAGCCTATCACATCGCCACCATACTTCTTGGAGTACTCTCTAAGCCTCTCACTAACCTCCCTAATAGCTTCTCTCCACGAAATCTCCTTCCAGCCGGACTCAGTCCTCTTCAAGGGCTTCTTTAGCCTATCTTTGCTCACGAGAAATGATAGATCGTTACACTTTGGACATAACTTGCCACGGTTAAACGGGTGATCTTTCCAATACTCTATGCCAGCATATTTGCCATCCTCGCTGACAAGGTAAAGGCCGCAGCCACAGCCACAATAGGGACATATTACAGGAGTGTATCGTCGGGGCAATGTCCCTAACCTCACTCATGAGAAATGGATTTGACTATCACCTATTTTATACAATCGTGTTAAACCGGTTTCGATACGGTTGCAAACAAAGTAGAAGCTGCAAAACGCGACATCTTTGGGGAAGAGATTTGGAAAGATAGCACTCCTTATAAATTCTTAATATTATAATATTATCGAATAGGACTGGCAATTAATGCGCATTGATAACAGTTATGATAGATATACGCGACTTACAGAACATCCCAAATACGTGGACATCGTTATGCCTCTCTGTAAAGGATGTAGTATGTTAAAGGACCACGCACTACAGTTGCTCCCCGTTCTAAGGTGTGGCTATCCTGTCGATATAGAAGTGCTTGTGGCGGATGGAGTGAAAAAGGCTTTAATGGGCTGCTCACACCAGTTCTCGAATTTGCCTATTCACTTCAACTTACTAGTACCCATGAGCGTTGGGCCCGAGGAAATACGGAGACTGCTTGGCGTACTAGCATCTGCGGGAATTCCATCAACAAACGTATACCTACACACTAGCTGGGAACTATTCCTCGACATAGCTTCTTCCAACTATTTAACTTTGATCCTTAAAAATGTTGCAAGAGTGTATGTTTATGTTAGGAGTATTAGAGAGAGTAAGACTCTACTGAGGCTAGTCACTAGTAAGCCATTGAGCAAGTTTAAGACAATAGTAACGATAGTCTACTATGCAACAAGCATGCAAATGGTGAAAGAGATATTGGACGCCTACGATTGGAGTGGCGCTCCCTACATACTTGTGATTGTGCGCACCAATACATTCTCTAATACGTTATCTTTTGCTCATGAGCTTGAGACCATCTTGAAACACAAGGGCTTTTTCAAGGCGAATGATTCTCAATTTATTGGCTTTCCTGTAAAGTGGTATATTGACTCTAAAGGCTGTAGATGGATAGGTCTAGTAGCTCTAAGAGACAATGCAGACCTATCCAGAGACACGCTATTAGTGCTAGCTCACCCTCTACACCTACGTAGTAGTCTTGCATCATTGGTTAAAGATCGCGTTGACGTATATAGAGTTAGGAGACAAACAATAGACAGTATTGTAGAACTTCTATGTAGACAAGTGCTTTGGAGAGTGAAAATAGAAGCTGTTGTTAATGGCATATCTGTTCTCGACCATGACCTCTACGAGATTCTCAAGGCCTTAAAAAAGTGGAGAACATTGAGAGCAGCATGTAAATACGTAAATAAGTCTTATCCCACGATAAAGAGAAGAATAGTAGAGGTTGAGAAGACCCTTGGCATCAACATTGTCAGGTCGGCTAGAGGAGGTGCACATAGAGGACTTTCGGAGTTGACGACAGAGGGTGAACTTCTCCTAGAAGTGTACGAGAAGCTAAAGCATAGAATCGAGAAGAGTCTAGAGCAGCATGTAAAGGACATGTGTAGAGAGCTAGTCTCAGCCTAAACCACAGATTGTACCATTAAGTGAGAGTCTCGTTATTAACCAGTTTTAGCACGGAGCCTCTAAAAGGATATGTTATTGACAAATCCAGCTTGGATAACTACAGGCTAAGATGCCCAACATTGGTAGGTATAGGTAGGGTGTAACGTATTGGCTATTATTGCACAAACGACTATTGGAATGCTGAAATGGGTAGGACTGCTAGGCTATGTCGTCGCATGCATATTTGGAGTCTTGTTGACAAGATTTCCGAGATCGTGGAACTACATAGTTCACACGGTAACGGCTGCATCATCGGTGCTTGTGGTGGTATCGACGCTCTACGACTTGGTGATGGGACATAAGGAGGTAATAGTAGTGCAAGCCCCCTACCCGTTAAGTCTCCTACCCCCGCTATACATGGTCATAGACCCTCTTTCAGCGTTTATGGCATTAGTAGTGTCGTTAGTGGCTCTCTATGCGTCGATATTCGCAATAGGCTATGTTGACGAGTATTACGGGCATCCTGGAAAACTTGCTGTTCTGGGTCTCTGCTTCCCCTCGTTTATTGCATCGATGATTCTTGTCGCTTTCGCTGGTGATGTGATATCGTTCATAGTTTTGTGGGAGGTAATGACTGTTACATCGTTCCTTCTAGTGCTACTGGAGTCTGAACGGCTAGAAGTTAGACGGGCAGGCGTAGTATACATGGCCTTTGCAACCTTTAGCGCTGTCTGCCTGTTAGCAGCTTTTGCGCTAGGCTATGTATTCGCGGGCGACTACGTCTTTGCTGCGTGGAAAAACGCCAATCTAACACCATTCCAGGCAACTCTTATATTCACGTTAGCCTTGTTAGGCTTCTCCGCAAAAGCTGGAGTAGTCCCATTCCACAGCTGGCTCCCCCGTGCACACCCTGCAGCTCCAAGCCATGTCTCAGCGCTGCTGAGTGGTGTTATGGTAAAACTTGCAATGTACGGTATCGTGAGAATCGCCCTCGATGTGTTAGCTCCATGGGCTTCCCCGAGTTGGGGTACAGTAATCCTACTACTAGGTGCACTATCAACTTTCTATGGTGTTGCACTCGCCATAATACAACATGATATTAAGAGGTTGTTAGCATACCACACAATTGAGAACATAGGCATAATATTGTTGGGTATAGGCTTAGCAATAAGTGCTTATGCTACCGAAAACCATGCACTGGCAGTACTCGGCGTTATAGCAGGCCTATTTCACCTGATAAATCACGCGCTCTTCAAATCGCTGTTGTTCCTCTGTAGTGGTACTCTCCTGCATCAAGTCCACACTAGAAACATTGATGAGATGGGTGGACTCTACAAGAAGTTAAAGACCACAGCGTTTGCATTTCTTATAGCGTCGCTGGGCATAACAGCTGTACCCCTATTCAATGGGTTTGCGAGTGAATGGTGTGCATACAACTCTTTAATGCTTGGAATGAGTAACCTACCAGACCCAGTTACACGCTTTGCCTCTCTCCTATCAATACTCTCACTATCAGCTGCAGGTGTGCTCGCGGTATACTGTTTCACTAAAGTGTTTGGAGTAGTGTTCTTGGGGGCTCCAAGGTCTGAAGAGGCTAGACATGCTGAGGAAGAACCATTATCCATGAAGGTTAGCTATATTCTGCCATCGGCTCTCATAGTCTTACTGGGCATTGCACCAGGTGTGATGGTGAATATACTCTCAACAGTTGGAGACAACCTCGTGGGCAAGCATTTAGCAACAGTGGAGACGCCTGTACTGGGCATCTTAGTCAACCTATGGGGGACACCTTCAGCATACATACCATTTGTGATAGCCGCTTCGATAGCCATAGTAGCAATTCTCACTTGGGCATACGCTCTATCAAAAACCAGATACACTGCTGTAACAGAGCCCTTTGTTAGCGGTGTAGAATACGATGAAAAGGTTATGTCACCAACACCTCTACTTTACGTCGGCACTCTAGAGGACATAATGTCGAGCATGTATGGTGTTAGGAAAGAGTATGATAGAGCATTTGCAGTCGAGTACTGGGTTTTGAAGTCGGTTAAGATTCTAGAGAGACCCTATGCACTTCTAGCTAGACTTCTTAGAAGAGCTGGACTCCCAGCGGTAGATCTAGAAGAGCTGCCTGAAAAGTTCGACGACGTGTTCTACGCCTTCTTCTGGTACTTCGGCAATGTATTCAGCAAACTTGCAACAATAGCTTCAAAGATAGATGGCATCATCTACGCCTTCCTCGGGCTCATCGGCCGTGCGCTTAGCAAATTAGTGGCTGTCACTATAAGAATAGATAGTGCGATCTATGCTTGTCTTTGGCCTATTGGAATTCTATTCACAAGACTTGTGGCTGTTGTCTCGAGAGTCGACGATGCGATCTATGCTTGTCTTCGATCTATTAGGACTCTATTCACGAAGCTGACAAAAGTCGCTATAAGAATACAGTGTGGAAGTCTACACGTTTACCTGCTCTACATCTATACTGCGTTTTTCATGCTACTATTATACTATGTGCTTGTGGGCTGAGGGGGTGAAACGGGAGTGATAGAGGATGTAATAACTGCTATTATTAATGCTATCCTAGTGGTACTTTTGGCCCCTCTCTTCGAGGGCATCATTAGAAAGGTTGTTGCAAGATTACAAGGTAGGTATGGACCGCCAATTTTGCAGCCCTACATAGACCTAGCCAAGCTATTCAATAGAACGCTTCTCACAAAGCCTGCAACAGCTTCTGATACACTCTATAGTCTCGCACCAGTTCTAGTATTTGCCACTATAGTGGTTGTAGCAGCACTTGTGCCGACATTCGCTGCAAGACCTCTCACTCTCGCTGATGTACTGGTGATATTTTATCTAATGGGTTTGGTTAGGTTCGTGTATTCTATAGCATCTTTCAACGTTGCAAACCCATTTGCTGTTGTTGGTAGTGCGAGAGAACACTTGCTGACGTTAGGTGTAGAGCCTGCAGCGTTGTTGGCAGCAATTATAGCTGTTCTCTCAGTGTCTTCGCCTAGTGTCTCGTGGGTTGCAGCATCAATACCTGGTGAGTTGCCGGTATGCTACTGGTGGTTTATACCAGCACTACTCGGCTTCATAGCAGCACTTCTTGCAGACTTGGCTCTACCTCCATTTGATGTTGCAGAAGCAGAGCAAGAGATAAGTGAAGGTCTTCTAGCAGAGTATGGTGGTCCGCTACTGGGTCTATTCAAGCTAGCTATAAACTGTAGAAGGCTCGTACTATTAAACCTCCTATTTGCATTATTCCTGCCTTTTGGCATGGCTGCCAACTATACAGCAGTCGAAGTGGTGGTTGGATTCATAGTCTACATATTAAAGGTTGTTGTTGCTGCAGTTATACTCTCGCTTATGGTTGTTGTTGCAGCTAGACTGAAGATACATGATGTTGTGAAATACCTCCTCTATTCTCTCGCTTTTTCAATTATAGCGGGTATAATGTATATTTTGGGTGGGTGAAATGGTGGAGATGGCATATACCGTATTGTTGGACCCGTGGCAGATAGCTATACTCGATGTAACTTCAACACTAATCCTGGTTACAGCAGCGGTAATAGCGTTAGCTAGGAATATGCTATTAGCTGTGAAAGCGTATATACTGCAAGCCATTATACTGGTTGTTATGTTCTTGACGATAGGGGTAAAGTATGGCTGGTTTTTCGGCTGGTCTGCGTCGGCACTAGTGACAAAAGTTATTCTAGTACCCTGGGTCCTCTTTTGGGCGATCAATAGGACAAGATATGTTGCTGAGAAAGAAGAGCCGATTATGCCTTTGGGGGCCTATGTGCTCCTCGTCGCCATAATATATGTTGCATCGCTAGTGCTTGTAAGACACATAGTTTCAATTGCACATGTGCTAGCACGCATAGGCGAGGTACCATTGGTGTCATCTCTATCCCTTGTAGCGCTTGGTCTGCTAATAATTACTGTAGCTAGAAACGCTCTCAAACAAGTTATGGGCATAATATTGTTTGAAAACGGTTCCCACATCTTGCTAGCTTCAACGGCATTCTATGTTCCAGAAACAGTAGAGATAGGTATTGCAACAGACGCAGTAATATTCATAACTGTCCTCACCCTTCTAGCCTATAAGATGGTGGGGGTTAGAGGGGACATGGATATATCCAAACTCGTCTCATTAAAGTTTTAGGGGGTGGGTCTCATGGCCGTGGAAACCCTCATAGCTACATACCTCGTAGAATTCGTACTTGGTGTATACATAGTCGCAATGGCCCTATCTCTAATAAACTATCTAGTTGGAGAAGCAGCCACGTTATTTGCCACAGTATCAGGGTTTTTAGCTTCGATGGGTGTTGCCTACATAGTACTGAGTAGAGGTGTTGTAGAGCCGATCCTTGGCGGCTTTCTTCTACTCGATCCATTGGGTGCATGGGGTCTAATAGCGGTATCCATAGTTGGTCTAGTGAGTGCAGTGTATAGTATAGGCTACATGAGAAGCGAGGTAAAGATAGAGTCTGTTATAGGGCTAGAGAAGCTTAGATGGTACTATCTGTTCTTCAACGCTACAATGCTCTCTATGGTGCTTAGCGTTTTGAGCAACAACATCATATTACTATGGGCTGCTGTAGAGGCAACAACACTAGCAACAGCACTGCTAGTCGGCTTTCACGAGACAACAACCAGTCTAGAAGCAGCATGGAAGTATGTCGTTATATGTGGTGTGGGTGTGGGTTTTGCACTCTTTGGCACAGCGCTTGTGTATGCTGTGAGCGTTGCTAGCGGAATACCTGCGGAGCAGGCAATGTTGTGGACCGGTCTCATAGAAAATCATGCTAGCTTGGTTAAGAGCGAGCTAATGTTTCCATTAGAGCTAGGACTACTACTCGTAGTCTTCGGATACATGGTGAAAGCAGGTCTATTCCCGGTGCACGTGTGGTTGCCGGATGCTCACTCTGAAGCCCCCTCACCAATATCAGCGATTCTAAGTGGTGTGATTGTAAAGTGTGCATTGATAGCAATTCTAAGATACTATGCTCTAGCAAATGTGTTAGAGCTTCACGGGTTCATGGCTAATGTACTACTTGTGGTTGGGATACTGTCAATGATAGTTGGTGGGATGTGCATCTATGTGCAGAGAGATATCAAGAGACTGTTTGCCTATTCTACGATAGACCAAGTTGGACTAATTGCTACGGCGACCGGTGTTGGTACAGGCTTGGGTATCCTAGCTGCACTAATGCACATCGTATACCATGCGCTGACCAAAGCTCTAGCATTCCTGGGCTCTGGTCTAATGCTAATATACACTAAGGGTAAGAGAGACTTTGAGGAGATTGGAGGACTGCTAAAGGCACGACTGAAGTTTACAGCAGCAGTAACAACGCTTGCACTACTCGGTCTAATAGCGATGCCGCCAGCTCCAAGCTTCTTCAGCAAAGTATACCTATTCCTTGCAGCAGCAGGCAAAAGCTTGCCAATACTCATAGCAGTGTTCGTAAGCATGATAATTGCAGAGCTAGCACTGATACAGAGAATGATAGTAATGATCTTTGGCGGTGTTAGAGGGCGTGGACATGGAGAGGAGGAGAAGGAGAAAGAAACTGTGAAAGTCTATGAGGAGAAAGACCTCTTGAGCTGTAAGTTTGCATGTGTGCTGCTAGCGATCATAGTTGCTGCACTCTTCCTGCTAGTGCAGCCCTACATAAGCCTTGCAGAAATAGTAACAGAAGAAATACTCTCTCCCCACATCTACTTTACCAAGTAAATCCAGATAAACCCTAAGATGAAGGGGTGTGGATGTGAATGGGCGGTGAAGCTGAGGCTCGCAAGCTACTAGAAAAGTGTGTAGAGCGGCTCAAAGAGCTACTACCTCCAGACGCTATAGTGGATGTCAAGGTGAAGGGCAAGGATAGAGTGTATATTGAGGTTAAGAGGGAGTATTTGCCAGAGGCTTTGGAGAAAGTCTACTGGGAGCTTGGCGGCTACCTTTCATCGATGGTGGGCACCGACGATAGAAGCGTTGATGGCCACTATAGGCTCTATTATATAGTGTCTATCGAGGAGAACGTTAGACACATACAGTGGAAGCCATGGGTAGTAGTATACACTAAAGTTCCATGGGATAACCCCAAGTTCAAGTCTACAACACCTAAAGTTCCAGCAGCCTCTTGGTACGAAAGAGAAGTGAAAGACCTTCTAGGCTTAGAGCCTACAGGCCACCCTGACCCGAGGAGGCTAGCACTACCAGATGATTGGCCTGAAGGCCTCTACCCAATGAGGAAAGACTTCAAGTTCTATGAGAGACCACCTCGCCAACCCAAACCATACATGTTTAGACCGGAAAAGGTCTCTGAAGGGATAGTCCAGATTCCAATGAGCCCAATACACGCTTTAGCCGACGAACCTAGCCAGTTTAGACTTTTTGTTGACGGTGAACGAGTAGTCGATGTAGACTATCGAATGTTCTACGTGTTTAGAGGTCTAGAGAAACTTGCCGAGGAGAGGTTCACCTACAACCAAACATCTTTTCTAGCTGAACGTGTTTGTGGTATCTGTGGCTATGCACACTCTACAGCCTATTGTGAAGCTGTAGAAGATGCTCTAGACATAGAGGTTCCAGAACGTGCCGAGTACATTAGAACTATAATGTTGGAGGTGGAGAGACTTCATAGTCACATGTTAAACCTTGGAATAGCTTGTCACCTTACAGCCTTCGATTGGGGGTTTATGGAGCTGTTTAGGATTAGAGAGAAGATCATGAAGGTTGCAGAGATACTTAGTGGCGGTAGGAAGACCTACGGCATGAACCTTGTTGGTGGTGTTAGAAGAGATATTCCGAAAGACAAAGCCAAGAAGGTTATGGAGCTTCTAAAAACCGTACGTGAAGAGTTTAAGAAAGCACTAGATGTAATCACCTCAAACGAGCTCTTCTTGCGTAGATGTGAGGAAGTAGGCATTTTGCCCAAAAAGGTTGCTAGAGCACTTAGCGTTGTAGGTCCTCTCGTTAGAGGTTCTGGCCTGCCAAGAGACACGAGATACGACCACCCATATGCAGCCTACAAGTATATCAGGGTGAAACCAGCTGTTGAGAGTGGTTGTGACGTCTTCTCAAGGCTCATGGTTCGTGCAAGAGAGGTTCTAGATGCTCTCGACATTGTCGAGCATGCTTTAGACCAGCTGCCTGGAGGCCCAATACTGAACGAGGAGAAAATAGAGCTTGTAGAGTATGCTAAAGGCATTGGCTATGATGAGGCTCCTAGAGGAGAGAATGTACACTTCGTCGTTATAGGTAAAGACTCTAGAGTGCACAAGTGGAGAGTTAGAGCTGCAACATACAATAACTGGCCAGCACTACCATACATGAGTAGAGACTACACGATCACAGACTTTCCGCTGATCGTGGCAAGCCTAGACCCCTGCTACAGCTGTACAGAGCGTGTAATAATCGTTGATGTAAAGAGAAAGAAGACTGTTACTGTAAGCTATGCTAGACTTGTCCACCTCTCTAGAAAGGTTTCGCAAAACCCAACCCATACACCACAACTGCTCTAGAGGTGGTGTTTCATGGCCTTCATAAAGCTTATCGAGCATTCTAGTAGGAGAGGTGTTGCTACCCACCCCTACCCGGAGAAGCCGTTTGAGGTAGATGAATTATATAGGGGTAAACCAGTACTCGATGCTAGTGCGTGTATAGGGTGTGGAGCCTGTGCAAACGCCTGTCCTGCTGAGACTATAAAGGTTGAAACAGACTATGGGAAAGGTGTTAGAAGGTGGACAATATATTATGGCAGATGCATATTCTGTGCACGTTGCCAAGAAGTCTGCCCTGTTAACGCAATAGAGCTTTCTAGAGAGTTTGAGCTTGCTGCTAAGAATAGAGAAGATCTAACAGTTGTTGCAGAGTTTAAACTTGGTAGCTGTGCTAAGTGTAAAGGTTATCTCGATGTGAGCATTAGACATGTTGAATTGGCACAAAAATTACTTGAAAGATCTGAGATAGCGAACATCATGCAAGAACTTGCAAGGTATATGGTTATGTGCTTGAAGTGTAAAAGATCGTTTTTCGTTGAAAAGCTTGGAGAAGCTACTCGAGGATAAGAGGTGGTATAGTGGCTATTCTAGCAAAAATGTTGCCTCAGAGCACGAGTGTTGAAAAGCTCGGAGAAGAGGTCAAGAGAAGGATTTTTGGCACGTTAAAAAGATCACTATATGTTTTGAGGGTTGATACTGGATCCTGTAACGGTTGCGAAATAGAGATATTCGCAGCGCTATCACCTCTTTATGATGTTGAGCGGTTCGGGATAAGGCTTGTAATCTCGCCAAGACATGCAGACGCACTTCTAGTGACAGGTCCAGTAACCAGACAGTATAGAGCTGTACTCGAGAGAGTATATAGGATGACTCCAGATCCTAAAGTAGTGATAGCAATTGGTGCTTGTGCCTGCGGGGGTGGAGTTTGGTACAACTCTTTTGCTGTTGAGGGTGGCATTGACCAGGTAATACCTGTAGATGTCTATGTGCCAGGATGCCCACCGCACCCAGTAGCTATACTCCAAGGGATACTCGTGGCACTAGATGTGTTGAAGCAGAAGATAGAGAAGGTAAGCTATCGAGAGGAGAAGCCTGAGGAAGAGTGGAAGCTGAGACCACCACTAGCACTCTTGTTTGAGAGAGAAACACTGGTTAAGATATCTTGGGAACTCTACAGAGACATTATGAGGACCGCCAGGAAATACCTAGGCTACCTCTATGGAGTACAACTCGTAAAAGACTATTTCGCACTGCTAAGTGAGGTGAGGACCTTGGGCGAGCTAAGAGAAGCCTCTAAAAAGATCGTCGAAGCATGGAATAGGGATCCTAGAATAGCACAGGTTGTTGAAGAGTTAAACAAGCTTGTTGAAAAGCATTTTGCCCAGAAACACTAGCTGGGGCTTAGGGAATGCGGGTAGACGTATACGTTTTCACTAAGAGATTTACCCTAGTAGATCTAGAGAGAATGCACCCAGTAGACAACCACCTCATAAGGGCAAGGCATATCGAGTCCGTATACGATGTACTAAGATATATTGGAAGTTTAGACTTGGAAGAGCTTGAGAAAGCTGGTTTAAGCAATATAGTTGATAAACTTAAAAGGAGTAGAGAGGTAATCGTATACGATAACAATGCAATTAAGGTCGTAGAAGATGTTTTGAAGGTAAGAATACCATCCAACACAGCATATATAGTGTTGCGTCTGGTCTAATCCTCTCTTAATGCGCTCGACATTCAGCCAAGCTTTACACCGCCACATATTTTTCCCTTAAGCCATAGCTAGAGTCTCTAAATATTCCAACGATTGTAGTGGTATAGTTTTTCCTTAACCAGTTATAGGCTGTTAATGTGGAGGTCTTACTCCTTTTTAACCCTATTTTATCTATTTATCGTGTTTATTCTCTTTTGTCTCGGCATATTTTTCAACATATTATTTCATAGTGCGAATTTGGAATAGCAAGTAGAGGTAAAAGGTGATGTAAGGTGGGTGAAGCGAAGCCAAAGGTAATACCTTATGCTGGCGTTGACGAAACTGTAGCGTCGGCTGCAAAAGCCGCATTGTATAAGCTCTTGCAGACACCAGGCAGGCTGTTTTGGGCTGGTGTCTTAGCAGGTGTTTTGATTGGTATGGGGTACTGGTTTGCCTACATGACTGCTGCTAGCTTTTGGCCATACAGAGTCTTCTTGGAAGGCACACATGTTACTAAAGAGCATGTGGGGACGCTGATAGGCTACGAGGTTTTAAGCAAATACCATATAGACTTGGTCACAATAGCTAAGATGATACTTGGTGCTGTCTTCCCGCTAGGCCTAATCTCAATATTGATCGGCGGTGCTGAGCTGTGGACAAGCTGTCCACAAGTGCCCATATACCCTCTGCTTACTGGGAAAGCCAAAGATACCGCCATAATATATAACTGGATTGCATCATATGGCGGCAACTTTGTAGGAGGGTTCTTCCTAGCATTTATGGCGACATATGGTACTAGTATGCTGTTGGGCCACCCGTTCTTCGACATGTCGTTCATGTTCGCGTACAAGAAAGTGCATCTTGATGCATGGACTGCTTTCTGGCGTGGCATAGGCTGTAACTTCCTAGTAAACCTTGCTGTATGGCTGTGGTTGAGGAGCAAGAAGGGAGACTTTGCCGGTCAAGCAGTCCTGATATGGTTCCCGATCTTCGCCTTCGTAGCGATCGGCTTCGAGCACAGCATTGCAAACATGTTCGCGATAGCAGCAGGCTTGTTTGGCGCGGCTATAAACTGGAAGACGTATGTGATAACCTACTGGCAGTTCTTCATAAACAACCTACTACCAGTAACATATGGCAACCTTGTAGGCTGCATAGCCTTCATAACACTCTACTACTGGTACCTTGCAGCAGTAGGAGGCAAAGTTGAGAAAGCTGGAGCAGTTGACTTGGTGGTAGCGACGATTAGAGTAGGTCTTGTGCTAGCAATAATACACCTAGTAGTGATGGTTGTAGTACCAGCATTTATAGCAGCAGGTGTTGAAGCCGCACTAGGGTTGCATGAAGGTGTCAAGCTAGCTAACCCCTACATAGCACTAGTACCAGGCGTAGCAGCTTGCATATACTATCTAGTACTACCATTCATAGCATACGCCACTCTAAAGCCTTGGACTGCAGTAAAAGAGGTCTAGGAGGCACGGCAAGAGATAAAACATAGTCAGATCTGTTTTTAGAAGAGATTTCGCTCACTCTCTCCCGCCTACACTTACCCCCAATGCACTTTAACTCGATAGTCTATGTGCTTTTGCAGAATCTAGACTGGCGGTCTTCTTAACTAGTAGCAGGAGCAAATGTTGACGGCTGTGGCGGGATACCGAGATGCACCATGTTGTGCTTTCTCCTCGACATAGTGGTCTTCTTCGCCTATGGACTTGACCATGTTCTGTCTCTAGCCACACATATAGCGCATGTTTGCTAGAAGGTACTAATAGCCTGCTAAGTAGACTGTTATAGAGGTCTTGCATGCTATTCTCTACAGCCTAGTATGTCGGCAAGCAGGTTTGCTAGCGTGTGTGAAGCTTCTTCAGCCTCTTTTGAGATCTTGTTGCCTAGGCCTAGGTTGTCGGGGTCAACGTTGACCCCGACTACTAGAAGTTTGGACTCGAGATAGTTGGCAAGCACCTTTATCGGGATGGTGTGGGTGGAGGGTGGCAAACCCCTGTCTTCGTCTAGCTCTTCAGCTGTAGCGATGACAATATCTCCTACTCCACCCTCTCCATAGACGATGGCGTCGACAACCAGGACATTGTACCCTTCTAGCGCGAGACCAACAATCCTAGCAGCGTCCTGTCCCGCGTAGACTATGTATGGTTTT
>DQUB01000115.1 GCA_015662475.1 Pyrodictium sp. | reverse complement strand
TTCCGAGACACCTACACTAGCTTTTCTCGACAATGGCAGACTTGTAGCAATGGTTCCTGGTCCCGAGGTAGCGGATCCTAAGGCTGTTCTTGACGTTGTTGAGAGGCTTATCGGTTCAGCTGGTGTAGAAGTTGATGGTCAGGTTGAGGCAAAGGCTGCTACGACGGTCTTGTTGGAAGCAAGTGTAGCCGGTATCTTTGCAATGTTTCTAGGGCTAGGTTTCCTAGCAGCGTTTTCGCCGTGTAGCATAGCTGTTCTAGCGGCATATGCTGTGTCTGGTAGAGGGTTGAATCCTCTAGCCTGTTTTGGAGCTGGCTTTACCGGTACACTACTACTTGCTGGTCTCGTGGCTTTCCTAGCCACCACTTTCTCGAGTTTCCTAACACTACTACCCCTACTACTAGCAGCAGTGGTCTTCTACGCTGGTCTCACCACTCTTCTAAGAGTTGGCCATGGTGTAGGGCTAAACATTCGTGTTCCGAGAAGCCTAGTTTGCCTAGCATATCCTTTTGTTGCGATACAGTGTAGTTTGCCAATAGTTGTTGCAGGTTTTGCTAGTGTTGGTGCTGTTGGCTCAATAGTTGCTGCACTAGGTTTTGCTATTGGGATGGCGATGCCCTTAGCACTAGCTGCCCTATCTTCAAATACCATTAATAGGCTTGTATCAAAGCTTGAGAGTAGGCGTGGCGAGCTTGTATCCGGTCTTCTCTTACTTGTAGCCGCTCTCGTAATAGTTGTATGTTGGGTATGGGGTGTCTAGCCATGCTCCACTGGGTAGGCTACCTGGTTATAGTAGCTGCAATACCAATTCTAGCCTCTGTAGTTGAAGAACTTGCTTCGAAATGGAGAACAAGCGTACTTGGTCTAAAAGTGGAGCAGCGAAGACTAATGTTCAAGTTGGGCTCAATACTGGTTGTGGTTGCATGGCTTGCATATGTGTCGCGCTTCATAGCACACGATACGACTCTTAGAGAAGTTGCAGAGAACACTAGCCATGGCATGGACCTATTCTTTCTCCTAGGTGCTAGCTGGGCGGGCGGTACTGGCAGCATATTCCTCTTCACAATGCTTCTATCCGTGATAGCAGTAGCTGCGTTGAAGAGAGTGCCTGAAAATAGGGTAGGCGACTACATCATACTACAAGGTCTTGCAATACTGTTTGGCGTAGCATACTTGGTTGCAAGTGGAGGTCTAGAGTATGTTGAAGGTTTTGCTGCAGGTTTAAACCCATTGCTTAAAAGCTTCTGGCTATACCCACACCCACTATCAACATTTATTGCCTATGCACTGATAGTTTCAGCAGCAATAGCTGCTATTGTTGAAGCGTGGAAAGCAGCTCGCATACTTGCCGGTTTAGGCTGGATGATGTTAACAGCTGGTATTGTGCTAGGCGGTGTTTGGAGCTATATGACCTTTGGCTGGGGTGGCTATTGGGCATGGGATCCTGTAGAGACAAGCGAGCTGCTACCCTGGCTCATATTGACAGCCTACATGCATATGAGCAACACTAGAAGATCGAGACCTCTACTAGCTGCAGCTGCAGCCAGTGTCTTTTTCGCGGTATTCATGGTGAGAACTGGGCTATCACCGCTACACAGTTTTGCTGCTGCAACTCTAGCCAACCTATCAATGCTAGTACCATTTCTCCTCTTCACAGTCTATTCGCTAAGAGAGACTCCAGCGCTAGTGAGCATGCTCGTCGACTTACTCTCTTCCCGCAATCCATCCAAAGTTGCACTAGCAGTTACAGTGTTAGCTCTAGCATATTCTCATGCAGTAGTCTTTGCAAGCCTAGCTATTCCAGCCGCAATACACTTAGCTGGTGCAGAAGCCAATGTGCCTCAAGGTGCAGCTGGCGTTGCTTTCTACCACCCACTACTCTATCCAGCACTCCTCGTACTTCTAGCAAGCATGCCAGCATGTCTACTCTCGCTATCGAGTATGCGTGTATGGATGGCTGGAATAGTATCAGCGGTTTTTGCCGGCACGATATTGGCGGTGTTGACGTTTGATGGCAAGATTGTTTGGAGTCCACTAGGCAGCTTAGAGACAAACCTTATGATATCTTTTGGACTCCCCTTAGCCGGTTTGGCTTTAGGCTCAGCAATCTATTCGCTACTCAACACTGTTAAGCGGAAACTTGCTCTTATGGCAGCCCAAAACATGCTACATCTAGGCTTGGTATTGCTTGTAATTGGAGTCTTCTTTAGCGGCTCATACGCCTTCAACCAAGCATACATGGTAGAGGTTGTGATAAAGCCTGGAGAGACAGTTAAGGTTGGTGATGTAAGTCTAAAGCTTACATCTTACGAGTATAGGATCACGCATGATAGGCATATAGACACGCACGCATATGCTATGAGTCAACCAGTTGTCCACGGTGCTCAAGCACTTGCAATATTATCGCATGTCTACCAACTTGTAAGCGAAGCTCGTGTGAAGGGTGTAGCTGCACTTGAACAACTAGATCTAGCAGGTCTCGCTGATCTGACTAGAGTAAATGTCAAAGCATCAGCACCAGCTTTAATAGCAGCGTTATCCCATGGAAATGTGAGTATTGAATGTAGTAGAGTTGCTCTAGAGGCTTTTGAAGAACAGCATTCGGAGGAGAGTGGGCTAGTAGTTCCAGTATGTGTTGGAACTATAGAGTTGAGCTCCTCGGAACTTCTCCCATTGGGCAACCAGTCTATAGTGCTAAACTTTACAGAGCCTTTAACGCTCAATGTAGATGGCTATAGGATAGCTTGTAGAGCTGCAGTAGTACATTTGATGGACATATACAGTGTTGCTTCGATATCACCACATGGAAGTCTTCCAAAGATGGCTGAGATCAATCGTACTGGCAACATTATGGTTGCATCACCTATAACAATGATCTGCCTCGATGGCACTGTTAGGACGCCAACAGGAAAAGAGTATGAGATTCCGATAGAAGTACCACTTGATGCAGCAACCTATATTGCTTTGAAGAGTGGGCCTGCGAGCAACATCTACAACATACTTGTTTCGAATTCAGACATTGTAGAAGCGCTAAAAGATCAGCATATGAGGCGGTTAGTAGTAGCGCTATTCCACGCTGGAATGGATGGTGTAAGACTGCCTATAGAGAGGATTTTGCCGGAGAAAGTGCCTGAAACAGCAGAAATGATCTTAAACTTACGTGTAGGTGTTAGTGGTCGTGAACATGATGTAAGAGTTGTTCTTAGGTTTGACGCAAATGGTGAGCTAGCTGGCATCCATGGCCTCGTAGTGCAAGTCATACCTATTTCCGAGGGTCTAGACAACATCTACATAGCAGTTTACCCGCCGGTAGACAATAACAGCACCTATGGTTGGCACGACCTTCTACTATACTACCTCAACAAGACATTGGCAAGAGTCGAAGACAAGCTCCAAAGACTTGGAATAGTAGCAGCATTTGCCACAGGATATCTAATAGATCTGGTTAGGCAAAGCCCAGAATCGTTAAACCAACTAGCACATGCGATAGTCGAGCTGTACAATAGAGCCACCAGTTATCAAAGTGCTGTAGAGACTGCTGGTGTTAGAATAGCTGTGAAGTACATACCAATGGTAAACCTGGTGTGGCTTGGATCAGCAATAATGATAGCATCAGAGGCAATAGCTCTTATAGTTGCGTCTAGAGAGAAGAGAGCCATGCAAATTGCAAGAGAATGAGATACAAGCAAGACAACAAGCTTCCCCCTCCAAACAATGGTTTTTAACATGGTAAATTGTTGAATATCTTTTCTATGGCCTCGGAGCGCCGGACTTTCCACACCTTTCGGCCTCTAGTGTAGTCCTCATCGGCTTCTCTGTAGAGGATTCGGCGTAGAACGCGCTCATCACAACATGGTATTAGATTGTTCAGCTGGTGGTCCCTCCACACCCCCAAGACTATATAGTAGATTAGGGTGGGCTTGAATAAGGATGTTTTGCCGGGTGTTTGGCCTGCATTGGCTTTTGGATCTAATGTTGATGATCTTGTGTATCTTGAGGGGTTGAAGCGTTCTTCTAAAGGTTGTCTGCCTAGCGAGTCTATAGAGTTGCTCTATAGCGAGTGTCTTCGAATTCTCGAGGAAGGCTATACTGGTAAGATGTTAAAGATAAGATTGCCTTATGGTCTTACTGCAACTATTCCTGATACACAGCTTCCGGAAGCTTGGGCTAACATATTACACGTGTTCTGCTACCGCGACTATGCCCGTTTTGAAGACTTTACCCCAGACTATGGGTGGGTAGTGGTCGATGTTGGTGCTTACCTCGGATTCTATACTCTCTGGGCTGGTGTACACGTTGGAGATTCTGGTCTTGTTGTTGCTGTTGAACCAAACCCTACTGCACGTGAGATCCTATTGTCTAACGTGTCTCTAAACCGTGGTAGAATTGGTAGGATAGCCTTTGACCCAAGACTTGTGTGTGGTTCTCCAGGCATACGCAGACTATATGTGACAGGGTATTGGGCTACAAGCAGTATAGTTAGAAGCTATGCAGAGCACATGGGCGATATAGAGGATACAATACTCGTACCCTGTACAACTCTAGATGAGCTCTTCGAAGACCACAACTTGGAACACATCGACCTATTAAAACTGGATGTAGAGGGTGCAGAAGAAGAGGTGCTAGCAACACCCACAGTCTGTCCTAAGAAGGTTGCTAGAATAGTTGTAGAAGTTCATCCTCCATGGGCAAAAGCTGAACGTTTAGCTAAACTTCTCCACAGTAGAGGGTACAGAGTAGACATTATTGCACCAAGCGAGCTTGAGCACCAAGTGTTCGTCTACGCTATAGCCTCCAACCAACACGTACAATAACAGCGTTTCTGCAAGAAGAGCTTGCCAGCATAAGCAAACGCCGGAGAACAGCGGGTAACAAGGACACCACGTGAATGCTCTTATGGGTTGTGGTCAGACCCCTCCGGTCACATCACAGCATAAGCTCAGTCTGGACCAGGTACATCACCCCATAAAGTGTGAGTCGCACCGAACCCATCTTAATTCCGATTCTAGACCTACTCTACCCCCCTTTGACCAGCTTTTTCCTACTACGCTTTAACGCTCTTTCTACGTGGTTTTCCCCACATCATCCCTCGTAAAAGCAAGTGTCATCAACTCCGCCCGCCCAGTCCTCCTCTCAACGTGCCTCTACAGCTCCCCACGGCTTACCAACCTCTTCTCCTCTCTGCTAGGCATGCGCCTCTAACGTAGTGTACAAGCGCCTCAAACTTTCTCGACGGTTTATCCAACGTTGGCCTTCTAAGCTTTTCCCAAGCTTGCTCAATAGGCAACTTTGAAGTCTCAAAGCCTCTTCCATACGGTCATGGGGCTGATGCCTTGTAGGGAAAACTTCAACAACATATTCTTCCAAGCTTACTCCTAAACGCTTAGCCTCTCTACGAACACGCTCAACCATGCTATAGGGTAGAGACAAGCATTGCTGTAGAAGATGTAGACCTCGCCTCTACACTATACACTGTAGATAATCGACGAGTTCGTCTCAATGTTGGCATCTTCTTCCTGTAGACTTCAAAGTTTAAAGAAGTAGGCAAGATACTGTGGAGA
>DQUB01000151.1 GCA_015662475.1 Pyrodictium sp. | reverse complement strand
AGGCCCATAGTATTTTGCCCATGCGTAGAATATTGCTCTGTTTAGCCCCCAACTCTTAGCCTTCTCAAGATCTCCTGTGAGCAGGTAGTAGCGAGCAGCCTGCAACAAAGCCATAACCTGAAAACGGCCAGGCTCACGAGGCTCGCCAACAACCTCTATAGGTTCTCGAGGCTGGCTAACAGCAGCTTTAGCCTCGACAATAAGCTCTGGCAGTCTCAGCTTAGTAGCTCTAGCATCCATCAAAGTCCTCTTCTTTACCCTCCCAATACTCTCAATCGCTTTGAGAGCCAATTCATCGGCTTCCCCAACCCTATAGCGGCGCCACGCACTCGGATTGTGTACCGGGTTTTCGGGGTTGGACCAGTCTAGGTTAAACTCTCCAAGCTGGTCTGGTGTAAGCGTTACAGCAACTCTATCGAGTTTCCTATGGAGGCTAAGTGGTGCTGTGAAAACTCTTTTGGGGGCAACAAGGTTTTCAACTTTTACAAGACCTTTACACTCTCTAATCAACTGCAAAATCTTGGTTTCAAGCTTGGAGAGTGTGTACTCGACAAAGGCAAATGCGATGTCGAGAGGATGGTGTTTCTCTAGAAGCTCTTTCGAGAAAGCATTTTCGTTGACTCTAACATGCATTCCAGCACCACTCCATAGAAGGTACACGCTCTCACAAACTCCACCCTCACGACACAACCAGTCGACAATCACCTCAGCAATTTTTACGACATAGGGCCATGCTTTGTCGAGGTAAGCCTCATCGACAATGTCTATGTCTATGAAGGGGGTTACCTTCAAGATGTTCTCCTCGTAGCCCTCCTCAACATCCCTAGCCTCCTCAAGCCTGCGGAAAACCTCTATAGTCCCATAGAATGTTCTAACACCCAACACTCTATACTCGCGGACAAACCTAGTAACATCCTCAACCCTATCAACCTTGAGAGGACGATCGCCTCTCCATCTAACCCACTTCTTCCCAGGACCCTCAAGAGCAGCCCATCTACCCCTCAAAAACTCGACAACTTCTCTAGCAACCTCAACACGGCTATAATGTTTTATCGGGTCCATAGCCCCCACGCTAAAAGTGGCTCTCAACATGTAGGATAAGGAGTCAGCCCCTTTACACACAACCCCCCACTCCACCCAGAGAAGCTAAACATGCCTTGTAGTTGGAGGGTATGAGGCGACGCTAAAGACACAGTTAATCGGGGTGTTATAGAGGCAGTGTATGTGGCGGTGATGAAGGGTCACCGGTCAAACGAGTGGTGAGTGCGCCGGACCCTTCTGAGCCCTCTCCACACAAGCTGAGGTGTCAAGCCAGTGGCTATAGTGGTAGAAGAGCTTGCCACTGACGACATAGGTTTGGTTGAGGATGTTGTTGGAGAAGAGCTAGGCTGGCTTAACGGCTACTATGCACGCTACTGTCTAGAGCATAGCGCGTGTCAAGGGCTGAAAGTCGTAGTTGATGGAAGAGTTGCAGGCTTCACACTATACTACTACGTAGACATCGGCATACCCTCATGTGTAATCTACTACTTGGCTGTGTTGGAGGAGTTTAGAGGTCGTAAACTTGGCAGCATACTCTTAGAAAGCGTTGAAGAGGTTTGCAGAGCAAAACTCTACATCGCCACCACCAGCATATGGAATGTTGCTAGCCAACATCTCTTCGAAAAACACTGTTACAAGTGTTTCGAGTTTGACACACTCTACGAGCTACTTGGATGGGGTAAAGTTGACGTGCTAGTTAGAGCAACGTGTGGCTACGAAGACGACATTGTCTGTGTTAAGTTGTGGGGGGAAAGTGTCGATGTTGTAGACGTGTTGAAACGTGTTAGAGATACTAGGAGTCTTGAGAGGGTGTGGAGAAGAGTTTGTGCTGAGCCTTGGTGGAAACTCTTCAAGAGCTAAAGCTTCTCCCACTCTGCCTGCTCTAGAATCCCCTCCCTCTTCAAAATGCTTGCTGCAGCGATAAGCCCAGTTGCAGCTGCAACGTTTATACCGCGGGATAACCCTGCTCCATCACCTGCAACGTATAGCCCCTCTATGTTTGTTTCGAGATCTCTACTTACAACAGCTCTAACACTATAGTATTTGATTTCGGGGGCATACAGTAGCGTTTGTGGTGATGCTACACCAGGCATTATCTTGTCAAGTCTCTCCAAAGCCTCTAACAGGTTTGCTACAACTCTGTAAGGGTACGCCATCCCGATATCTCCTGGTGTAACGTTTTTGAGTGTTGGTTCTATCGTACTCCTCTCAATCCTACTCCAAGTACTCCTCCTACCCTGCTCTAGATCGCCTAGACGTTGTATGAGTGGTCTTCCTCCACCAAGCTTTGTTGCTAGTCTTGCTATGCTCTTGCCATACTCTATAGTGTCTTCCAGTGGATCGGTAAGCTTGACTGTGACTAGTAGAGCGAAATTGGTGTTCCTAGACTTGACGTTTGCATAGGCTTCACCATTCACACCAACTGTGCCATCCTCATAGTACTCTTCTACCACGAACCCGTAGGGGTTTGTACAGAAGGTTCTTACACGGTCATCGTAGACTTTCGTGTAGAGGACTATCTTTGGGTCATGCACTATGCTTGTAACAGGTTCAGCAACATATGCTGGTATCTCAATTCTAACACCGATATCCAGTGGTCCTGGCTCAACCTCGATACCCCTCTTCTTGGCAAGCTTGGAAAACCACTCAGCACCACTTCTACCTGGTGCAAGCACAACATACTTCGCTGTAAACCTACCCCTGCTAGTCTCTAGGACAAAGCTTCCACCTTGACGGTAGACATCGTGGACCGTTGTTGAAGTGTATATGTGCACTCCTCGCTCTTCCAAAAACCTTGTCATGTTGGCTATAACCTTGGGCGTGTTATCCGTCCCAATGTGGCGTTGAGCTGCAGGTATGAGCTTAGCTCCAGCTTTTGCAGCAAGCCTCTCAAGCTCCACTGTCTTCTCGGGATCAGGAACGTACAAGCGGTCTTTAGGAGCACCAAACTTGACGAAGATGCT
>DQUB01000125.1 GCA_015662475.1 Pyrodictium sp. | reverse complement strand
CGGGGCTCCCCCACCAAACTCCCACCCCCAGCCGTAGGAACGCCCGTTTCCACCACGTAGCCCGCAAACCCAGACCAATACCATATAAATCCGCTGGTTCCCACGAAAAACAACCGTAAAAACAATTCCATTGACACACCCAAACAACACACAAGCACACACATGCACACAGAAACACACAAAACAACACAACCCAAAATCAACAAAGACCACAACACGAAAAGAGCAAGCACTACACAGTATATAATATAATACTAACTACAATAAGGAATTGACGCTTTCAACCAGTAAAACATGTTCTTGTGAGGAGAGCAAATATGGCGAAGCAAAAGATGAAAGAGGCGTGGAATATGAGCTATCAAAAGCCTCATAGGTATGTTGAGGATTTTGTTGACAGAGTGTTAGGGGATTTGGGGCTAGAGCCTAAGCGTGAAGCAACACTTGCGGGTATGTTATGGGTTGACTATAGGGTTGGCAAAATCCTTATTGAGTGCGAGGCACCTGGCAGGAGGGGGCAAGGTAGGCAACAACTGTTTAATTATATGAAGCAGTTCGGTTATAGTCTTGGACTTTTAATTGATGTGCCGAGTGAGCGATACTATGATGAGTACCCTAAACCGTATGAGGGTCGTGTAGGTTTTGAACTCTATAAAGGGCAACAATGTATATACAGTAGATCGTATGATAGAAGCGAACTTGATAAGGCTCTTGAAGAGCTCAAAATATTGCTTAAAACCATTCATGAACTTAGAATTGCTTCTCTTCAGCCAAAACCCAGAATTGTATTGGGAGTTGTTAAAGAGATATTAGGTAGATGGGAAAAGAGGCTACTAAAATTTGTAGAAGAGGCTACACCACGTGTGAAAACATATCTTAGTATCTGGAAAAGAAACATGGAGTTAATATATGGGAGAGATGTTCTTAGGAAGATAGGCAATTTAAACGAGATATTTGTTAAGTTAACAATATACATTACAATGCTTAAAGTACTAGGATGCACAATACTTGAAACAATACTTGGAGGTGGTAGATACACAATACCTATTAAACTATCACAGGAAGGAGCTAGAACTGCAATTGAGCTATTTTGGGAGAGAAAAGTGCTCACACAATTCAATATCAATTACCTATTTGAAAGAGACGAGTATGATTGGGTATTCGACCCCCAAATTGCTAAACAACTTGACGGATATTTCAAAGACATTGGTAGAAAAATTCTTGAAATAGATTGGTCGCAAGGTATAGACTTAGACCTTCTCAAAAAGACTTATCAGAGCATTGTTCCAAAGGATATACGTAGATTGTTAGGAGAATACTATACACCCGACTGGATCGCAAAAATGATGCTGTGGAGAGCTTTACACATTCTCGTTTACGGTACACCTCCCAAAGATGTTCTAGTACAAGATATTGATAGTGAAATAGTCGAGCTAATAGATAGGTACTACAGAGAACACAAGACAATACCTAGATTTATAGACCCTACATGTGGGTCTTTCACCTTTGGTATTCAATATATTAATGCGTTGTTGAACTGGTATTTTAGAGAGAAACCTAGCATACATCCTATAGAGTTTGTTAAGATGATTCTTCAAAACGTTGTAGGAGTAGATCTAAATCCTGTAGCTACAATAACTGCTAAAGTTAACTATCTTCTCCAAATATACCACTTGCTAGTAAGTAGGGGAGGATACCTAACCGAAGAGCCAATGATACCGATATATAGGATTGATTTAACTGTATTGCATAAAGCTAGTAAAGCTAGAGGAACTATGACACTAGATGCGTTCTTTGGTGCTAAAGCCCAAAAACTAGTTGTATACATACCATTAACCTACATAGGTGTTGACGACCATACTGTTAATAGGCTGAAAAACAAGGGTGTTGCAGTACGTGAAGTTGCCTATAAAGGTGAGACAAAAGGGCAAAAGCATAGAGTGTACTACATTGAGCTTGAGATACCTAAAACTTTGCTTAGTAAAGTACCTGACATTACAAAGCTTCATAGAGCATTTTTAGCATTATTTACAGTAGGTCTCAATGGGTTTGAAGAAGAGGTAGAAGTGGGTCTTAGTGATGAGGAGAAAAAGGCTATTGAATACGTAGCCAAAGTGGTAAGTGTGTTGGAGGAACTTGGATTAGATTATGTGTGGCACACCCTAGTTATGGATCATGTACTAGCTATATTAGCATCGCAAGATAGGTACGACCTAGTTCTAGGTAACCTGCCCTGGGTAAACATATCCAAATATCCTGAAAAATACCGTGAAATGCTTAGAGAGATAGCTAAGGACCTAGAGATCTATCCGCCAGGACAAGCAGCAAAAAAGCTTGACATATCTGCTATCCTCTTCGCCATAAGTGCAAAATACCTGTTGAAGACAGGGGGTGTCATAGCACTTATGGTGCCTGTAAGTATTTTCAAGGGTCTACATGGTGCTAGATGGCGTAACTTCTCTACAATGCAATTAAACCTTTTAGAGTGCTTCGATTTAGAAGATGTAAAGCCATTTGAAGATGCAGAAAACCAGCCTGGAATAGTGTTTGCAAGAAGAGAGGTTAGGTGATAATATGGTTTTTAGATATGTTAAATTTACTGGCAGAGAATTAAACCCAAGGAGGTTTGGAGAAAGAGAGCCAACTCTTGAAGAAGTATACAGATCATATGTACAAAGAGAGTTGAAGATAGATGCAAGAGAATATATAATGGTTAGAATACGTGGAGAAATAGTATCAACAAATAAAGTAGTTGATGAGACTTTATGGTTGGACAAAAACACCTATGACTATGCGAAAAACGTATTGGGTCCTAAGAAAATATACTATGAAGCCCATGAAGGGGTCACATTTACCGCGGCAAAAGGAGCATGGGTGGTCTTGGGACAACCAGAACCAGTACAATTACCTGGGTGTGTATCCTGTGTTAGAGTACAAACACAATTGAGTAGAGAGCTCAATATTGGACCATTTATTATAGAAAGAGACTATGTTTTCAAAGGATTTAAAGGTGAGGATATAGAGGTGGGGTACATAAAGAGCTATAGGTACTTTATTGCGGCATATAATAGAAATGGAAGTCCTCTATCTGAAAAACAGCTAGCATCGACGCTACTATGGAGAAACTACATTCAAAAAATTATTAACACGATTCAATGTACAAGCAAACATTTGAAAAAGATGCCATGGCATCTTGAAAGAATGAAGAAAAAGGCATTTGCAAAGTATAAAGTTGTTTGGAGAGATGTGGCAAAAGAGTTTATACCAGCAGTAGTCGATGATGGTGCAGTACCTGACTATACAGTAAACTACATAGTTACCAGCAGTCTTGAGGAAGCACACTACTTACTTGCAATACTGCTAGCACCACAGATAAATGCTGTTGTACGCGAACTAAGCCCATGGATTGGACATGTACAACCTAGATTTATTAGGTACTTTAAAATACCAAAATACGACCCAAAGAACAGAGTACATAGAGAACTTACAAGAATAGGAAAGGAGATATGTAGTAGAAGAAGTATAGGTCAAAGCCAGAAAAGAGAAATAGAGGATCTAGTAGAAAAGCTGTAGAAACAAACTTTCAGCACACGGTTCCGAGAGCATGGGCAAACCACAGCAAAAAGTTCCGCGTAGAAGCGTAGTGAACTACTCACCAAGACTTTAGAAGTGGCTAGGAAGTATGGGGGTCTTGTGGATGGTGAAGGCTTAGATGTTTAGCACATAGTCTACTCTATTTTGAGGTATGAGCTGTACTTGTATTTTTTGTACTCGTTTTTGTCTTTTGGTT
>DQUB01000100.1 GCA_015662475.1 Pyrodictium sp. | reverse complement strand
CCTCTGAAGACATGCTCTTACCCATCTAGTCTAGGATTTATAGGTGTAGCTGCATGCACCGCCTACTCGAGTAAACCCATCTTCACACTCTTCCTACTTGCGTTAGCAAGTCTTACACTCTTCTATCGGCTAACTAGAAAGCTTAGTCTGAGTCAGACTGTACTCGCATGCCTATTGTATAGTTTAGCCGTAGTGGTAGGTTGTGGTAGTGGGTATGATGCACTTGCACCTGCATTCTTCCTAGGACCTTTAACTACAATAGACTATTTGCTGCTAGGTCTTTTAGCCCCTTCACCCCTCATACTACCATACATAGCCTCTACTTTCAGCTTGAGGGCAAAGATTGACGTAGCTGTTTTCATCATAGCAACATTCTTTTCAACAATAGTGGCTCAATTGCTTCTTGGAAACATCAATACTTTTTGGAGTCTCTTGGTTTGGAGCGGTAAAGCCGCCATTGCAACTATTCTAGTTCTTATGCTGCATTATAGTCGAAGGCTAGCTCTAATTGCAGGAGCAGCTATCTACACGGCTCTGGATGCAATGTTTGCGCCTTCTTTTACAGTATTTACAGCTATACTCTCAGGCAACTACTTGCTAGTTACATTTGCCTTAATAGGCTTTCTTGAAGCAGGGCTATACATTTACGGAGAAGTACACGATATACGCCTCTTACAAATGTTGGCAATAATGTTGGGTGGTGTTTTCATTGGCACGTCTCTCGCTACTAGACGTGCTAGGATCCAAAGTTAGAGTGTATCTTAGCCCTCCAATACAAAGATTGGCGTTAGCGATTGCCGTACATATTATCGATAAGATTGAACCCAAACCATGCATTTATACAGACTACGAACCTTTTAAAATTGTGTTAGAGCCTTTAGCTAATACGTACTCGTGCAACCATATGGTGAAATGTTCTAGCTACATAGTGTTGTGGTGTGAAAATGTTCCAGACAACATACTCTCTTCAACTCTTTTTGTAGCTGGCGTACCTCTCAAAGCTCCACACCGATATGGGCTAACAAGATTACAAGCACAACAGATAGACAACAACACTTTCATATTGAAACTTAGAGTTGCAGGACAGTACCTCACAACAACTGTAAGAGTTAGTGGTGTTGAACTTGAAGAGCTTAAAGCTCCACCCCTAGAGACTAGAGAAGCCAAACTAGTTGAAATACTGCGAAATGCTCTTCAAGAGTACGGTACACTATCCCAACGAGATGCTGTTGATATAATCTCAGCAGAACTTGGGGTAAAAAGAGGTGAAGCTAGACGTCTACTCCTAGAACTCGTAAGAAAAGGTGTATTGGTCGTGGAGGAAGGCTATATAGTGGGCGTAAAAGCCTAGCTTACAACTATTGCTGGTCTTAGCGGTACTATTGATGCAAGTTTTTGTGATGGTATTACACCTTTAGCTTCTGATGCGCGTAGGACGATAATGTTGTTCTTATCAACACCAATTGACCTCGCTATATAGTCTTTGAGCTGTTCTATAGCTTGTTTTTCGTCAAACTCGTTTATAGTTGTTATAAGTTTTTTCAGATCCTCATGCAGACCCATAACATAGTCGAAGAGCTTCTTCAGTTTAGGTGCAACACGCCTTCTTTCATCCCTTGACAACTCCCTTAATACCTCATTCATGAACTCTTTAAAGCTTAATCTATTTAGCGTAGCTTGTACAGCTTTTACGGCTAGCTGCCAGTTAGTAGGTTCATCAACAGCCACTATTACCTTTTCAGGCTTCTTCTTAACCACCTTGATTATCTCTTTAATGTCCTCGATAAGCTTATCGACATAAGCTACTGTTAGTTCAGCTACAGCATCTCGTTGTACTGGTTTAGGCCACTCCTCTGTTACAACTAAAGTCTTGTTTCCTAGTCTATGCCATAGTTCTTCAGCAATATGAGGTACAATTGGAGCTAACATCTTCACCCAATTCTCTACAAAGAATCTTAGCTGTTTCGACCCTTTCACAGCTCCTCTAAGCTCAAAATACTTTTCAACATCTTTTGCCATCTCATACAATAGCGTTATTGTAGCTGCTCTATACTTGAATTCCTCCATGTAGTTTGTAACTTCTCTGATACGTGTACAAGCCATACTAACAATCCATCTTCCCGCTATGCTACTATCATCCTCCAACTGCTCCTTATCAGCAACAAGTTCGACTATCTTTACAATATTACTCAGTCTATCCATGACTGAAAGAGCTAGCTCGTGTGTGAAGTTGGCATCTTGCAGTAGTTCTGCAGAAGCTAGAATTGCAGCTCTCACCGTATCAGGGCCGTAGACTCTAATTGCTCTACGTAACGGTATTATGTTTCTCAAACTTTTGCTCATCTTTTTGCCTTCAAGCATCACAAAGCCATTGACAACTATTTGTCGAGGCCACTTTTCTCTTGGAAGTAACGCTACGTGGTTGAATATGAAGAATGTAAGGTGGTTTGGCACTAGATCTCTACCACTATGTCGCGAGTCTAAAGGATACCAGTACTCGAATTCGCTCCTAATATCTTCTAGCACTTTTCTTGGTATACCATACTTCTTCTCAATATCTTTGGGATTACCCTTGCCTAGCACAACATAGTCCCAGAATTCTATTCCAAGTTGTTCTGGTTTCAGCCCATAGCGTCTAATCTTGTAGTTTACAGTGTAGAATATCATGTATATCGTTGAATCGCTCAAACTCTCTATTATCCAGCCTCGAGCCCAGGGCAATTCTGTGCCAAGTCCTCTAGTGCGTGCAGCCGCTCTTTCATGTAGCCAGTCTATCGTGTACATGAACTCTTTCCTCAACTCTTCAGGCACTATATTCATTTTTGAAAGCAGTTCCTTTGCCTTAGCTTTCCAAGCAGGATTGCCATAGTCTATGAACCACTGGTCTTCGAGAACCTTTACAACAACCTCGGTTCCACAACGACAGTATACAGGTCTATTCATTACCTCGTACATCTTGTCTGCATAGCCTAACGCTTCAAGCCACTTAGCAGTAGCCTCTCTAGCCTCAGCTACAGATTTCCCTGCAATCCACACTTTAACTGGGGCAACAACATATCTTCTATACTCGGGTGGTAAGTCCGGGTATACTAGTGACACTATGTCTTCGCGCATTATACCATGATGGTATTCATCGCTATAGAGTTTCTTTGTAGCCTCATCCAGCTTTTCTTTGTCCAACTGGCTTTCAACACCAAACTTCTCTACAACATCTCTTGCTGGAACATCACTATAACCTTTCACCTTAATTAGCGGTATTGGCTCTAGCTCGCGAGGATCAACACCATACTTCTTAAGCATTTCAGGCTGGGATAAGATGTCTCTAACTGCTGCATAGTCGTAAGGTGCATGCGCAGGTACACTCATAACAACTCCTGTAGCCGTGTCTGGATCTACAAATGTTCCTGGCAGTATTGGTACACGTTTATTCGTTGCAGGGTTTACTACACGTTTACCGAAAAGCTTGCTCACATCAACTTTCTCAACAACTCGTACATTCTTGCGTTGAAAACGTAGTTTGAATGCTGCTTTTTCTGTGACAAGCCACTTTCTACCATCTACCTCGACAATGACATACTGGGCATGGGGGTTCAACCATATGTTGGTGACTCCAAATACAGTTTCTGGTCTTAATGTTGCTGCAGGCAAGTATATCTCGTCACCATCTTCTAGCTTGAACAGTATGAGTGTGAATTCACCTATCTCTGGCTCAACATCGCCTTTAGTATCGTGCATGCCTACAGGCATGTTATGCTTTGGACACCATCCTACTGGGTGTGTCCCTCTAGTGAGTAGACCTTTCTCCTTCAACTTTGTAAACTGCCACACTATGAACTTCTTAAACTCCTCATCTACTGTGGTGAATTCTCTACGCCAGTCAATGCTATACCCCATCTCTATCATTGCCTGCTTCGCGTCTTTGTGAAAGTACCTTGCAAGTGCCAGTGGATCGCCAAGCTTCTCTATGTCTTCCGGTGGCACGTCATAGACTTCTACGAAGAGGCTTACTAGTTCTGGATCTTTTGCTTTCAATTGCTCAGCCATTGTAAGTATTGGAGTTCCGGTATAGTGGAAGCCCATTGGAAATAGCACATTGTATCCTTTCATCCTCATATACCTTGCATAAACATCTGCGATAGTGTATGTTCTTGCATGGCCAAGATGTAGTGGGCTATTTGGATATGGGAATGCTGCTGTTATGAAGAATTTTGGCTTAGAAGGGTCTGGATTAGCCTCGTAGACTCTCTCCTTCATCCAGACCTCTTGCCACTTCTTAGCAATGTTGAATAGCTGCTCAGCAAACTTGTTTATCGGCTTTCTAAGCTTTAATATGTTAACCTCCTTAGCATCATAGGCAACAAAGGCTTTACACCCGACCTACTCTAATACCTGCTCCCAGAAATATGCTTACCTTATGACAACAATGTATGGTTGATATTGAAGAGTGAGAAGAGTAAATTAACCCTCTGTAGACTAAGGGCGCCTTGGGAAGCTTTTGGAGTACGTGCTCAGAACAATGCATGAGATTGCAAACTTCATCTTAAAGGTATCAAAGATACTCAAAGAAGAACAAGTAGAGGCTATGATAAACCTTTTAGTTGAAGTGTATAACAAGAAGAATACAAAAATACTAGTGATGGGTGCAGGAAGAAGCGGTCTTGTTGGCCGTGCTTTTGCGATGAGATTAATGCATTTAGGCTACAATGTCTATGTTTTAGGTGACACCATTGTTCCTAGCATTGGCAAAGATGACATTGTCATAGCAATATCTGGTTCTGGTAGAACAAAGCTAATTGTGACAGCTGCTGAAGCCGCTAAGAAGGTTGGCGCCAAGGTAATCGCAATAACAAGTTATCCTGACAGTCCTCTAGGAAAGCTGGCTGACATAGTGGTGGAGATACCTGGCAGAACAAAGATTGCTGATACAGAACTCGACTATTTTGCTCGACAGATACTAGGCATACACGAGCCATTAGCACCTCTTGGAACGCTATTCGAAGACACAGCATTAGCGTTTCTAGATGGTGTAACTGTGGAGCTTATGCATAGACTCGGCAAGACTGAAGATGAGCTTAGAGCTAGACACGCTAACATAGAGCTATAGGCTGTTCTAGTATGAGGTTACGTGATGGTAAAATAGTAAGGGTTTTTGATCCTTGGAAAAGCCCGCTATGCACATGTCCACCAAAATACTCTCTACAACCCTACACAGGCTGTTCCCACTTCTGCCTGTACTGCTATGCTACAGCTTACATTGGTCGAAAGCCTAGTACACCTAAACAACGAGCTCTCGAACGCCTCAAATACGATATAGAACACATCATAGATCCCAACTATCACATTGACCTATCAACAAGTAGTGATCCCTATCCTCCAGAAGAAGCTGAACTTAGACTAACACGTAAAATACTAGAACTACTTATAGCTCATGGTTTGAAAGTCTTAATAGTTACCAAGAGCAGCTTAGTTGCACGCGATGTTGACATACTCTCTAGAGGGAATGCTGCTGTAACAATAACAATTACTACACTTGACAAAAGCCTTGCAAAGCTGATAGAGCCAGGTGCGCCACCTCCCGAAGAAAGGGTAAAAGCTATTGAAAAGCTTGTTGCAAACAACGTTCCTGTAGGAGTACGTTTAGACCCCATACTCCCATACCTTAACGATGATAGAGAAAGTATTAGGAACGTACTAGAGGCAATTGCAAGTGCAGGTGCACGCTTTGTTGTTACATCAACCTATAAGGCTAGACCCGATAATCTGCGCCGTTTAGTATCAATGTTTCCTGAACTCGAAGAAAAGTACTACAGGCTTTACAAGGTCGAAGGCAAATGGCAGTATGGATACTGGTATCTTAGGACAGACTTGCGACGCAAAATGCTAGAACTTGTGCGCCAAGAAGCTTCCCGGCTAGGTCTTCAGTTTGCCGTATGCCGCGAAGGTTTTAAAGACATGCTAACAGCACCATCATGTGATGGTTCGCATCTAATAGCTCGTAGAATGAGGCCTAGAAAGAGAGGGGGGCTGCTATCATGGCTAGAAAAGAAAAAGTAAAACTCAAGATTGTAGGTCGTAAAGATGATTACTGGTTTTACACTCTACGTTCATGGCTTGAAGAAGTAAAAGACATAATAGAAAACGAGTACAATATAGAATTGGATGTTGTTGAAGAACATCGAGAAACGCAAGAACACCCTCTCATAGTAGATGAAAAGAACGAGATTGTTGTAGCTGGAGTACCTGGAGAACCCGGCTACCTAATAGAAGAATTGAAGCTCTACCTTAACAAGCGTATTAGACGAGATGATGAGCGGAGCCTCTTATGAGCAAGCCGATGATTTGCGCTTAACTTCGCTGATATAAAACCTCCATAACTAGTCTACCCAGCTTCAACCTATACTCACTAGATTTTTCAATAAGCTCTCTAGGTGGCCACTCACGCGGCTTTCCCAACCGATTATAGCATTCTTTGCAAACTCTAACAACCGGTGTTATTTGGATACTACACTGGTCACAAACGATTCTACCACATACTGGACAGCTTGAGACTGCATAGTATCTACTACAAAGTCTGCACAATGCCTCACTACAAAGTATGCAAACACCTCTACTATCAATATGCTGGTTGCAGAAGTGGAAACCACATAACCTACACTTGTGGTTTGCAGGTGCACCACAAATTCTGCATAAAAATTCACTCTTCTTCAACTTCTTCAGCCTCAGCTTCCTCTTCCTCCTCTACAGTGCTACCACGTACCTGTAATTCTCTTGCTATTCGCTCTCCCAATTTCTTAGCTTCAAGTGCATCTTGCTTAGTCTTACCATAAAACTTGACTATATAATCGTCGCCATAGGGTTCAACAACAGCAACAACCCGTGGTGCCGCCAAATGTAATCTCGCTATGAACCTGCTTATCTTGGACGATGATATGATCATTGATTCTACATAGCGCAACCCGTTAGTTTCCGGTTTCTCTACCATCTCAGCAACAAGGCTTTGTTGTGAGCTTGTAGTTCTAGACTTTTTCCGCCGTTTCGACGAAGTGTATACACTGTACACTTCTTTAATCCTAAGCCACACACCACCATGCTTAAGGTATACTGGTGCCATACCTATAACACCTCATACTCACGATTCGACAATAACACCTAAGCGATCGCTAATGATCTTCTTACGCACAAGCTTCTCATACATTGCCCAGATGCGTTTTATAGTAACAAATCTTGTACTATATCCCCTTTGCTCTAACAGTTTATAGACGTAGTCAGGGAACTCGTCGGGATGTCCTTTAAAAGTTGCTACTGCATCTTTTATCACTTCAGCTAGTTCTCTAGAGGTTGGATAAGGCTTGTGTTTTCGTCTCTTCTGCTGTCTGATCTCAGCCTCCGCCTGCATTACTTCCTCTAGCACATCAGGAGGTAGAAACTCAGAGTAATCTGAAACCTGCTTAATTGCCATGATCCCCCATACTGATAGTAGGTGTGGTTACCGATAAGCTTACCCATAAACGCTCATACCAGGCTTCAAGCTGCCACTTCAAGTCCATTGGAAACATTGTATATTGATAGTATTCCTTCAACAACCTCAAGTATTGATTCATCCTTATCAAAATCTAACACTTCATCAAGCACAACACCATTTAGCGACAACCTAGCACCTCTTATCATCGGCTTAAAATTCACATACAGCGATACTTCAAATCCAAGCTCTCGAAGCAACTCTGCAAATTCAACTACCTTCTCGATATCCGCACGATGCCCAATATCGACTACCAGGTAGAGTCTCATAGCAACCCCTACCTACATACTTTATAGAAGGTGGGGGTGTGGGCTGAGAAAAACTGAAACTCAATAATAACCCGATGTTAACACTACACATATTTGGCCGGGCGACACCGCCGCAAGGCGGAACCTGGGATGAGCCTAGGCCGCGCGTCGGGCATGGACACCCCTTTCTACTTCTTACAACTGTAGTTTTCATAGACAAGATTGAATCTTTCAGCTAGCTTGCAAATCTCTGTTTTAGGCACCACAGCTATTCCCCCGCTCTCCAGCTTTATTATCGCAATGTCACCCTCTATCTTCACCCATGCCTTTTCAGGTTTATGCGGCTTTGCAATAGCCCATATCGACTCTTTCTGTTGCGACATATGCCGACCACCCACCGCATACTTAATCTAGCTTCTCTCCTATTCTCTAAAAAGATTGGTGGAGTCTACAGATTGACCGTGAACAGTAAAGACGTTAATGTAGAATTGATACTAGAACAGGCTGTAAGATATAGTTTGCTAGTCTTATCGCCATACGCTAGAAGCCTCGTTATGCTCCTACGCTCACTAACTAATAAACCGAAAAAGCTAAACGATATCATGCTGGAATGTGAAGCACTACACATCAAATGTACTGAGTTAGAGAAAGTTGCAGACTATCTAGAAGAACTCGGACTACTAGAACGTCGTGGCGACGAAGTAACACTTACTGAAGATGGGGTAGAATTGGCTGCAAGTATCAGAGACGTTGAACACGAGATAGCCGATTTAATCAAAATGTTCTTAGAAGGGCTTAGCTCTGATTTCGATATTTACGCTCACCTCTTTACAGGAGTAGCTAGCGTTGTCGGTGTTATCGAAGGGTATGCACTTGGTCTACCTTTGAAACTCGTTATGCCTATACACGCTTACCTAAGCTGCTTATCAGCATCAGCACTTGCACTGCTTGCACGCAAGAATAAGAAGATAATTGATATCCTTGAAAAAATGTTTGAGGAAGCATCTGTTCAAGGTAGCTAGTTGGTGTCTATTCTGCCGAAAACAGCTTCGATGTGCTCTTTCTTCAACTTCTTAAACTTTTTCATCAACTCTAAAAGCTTTTCTGCACCTGGCATATCGATAGTGGCGTATATACCACCTCTAACCTCTATCAATAATCCTCTTTCTCTCAACTTATGCAGAGCTTTTCTAAGCCTATCTTCACCTGCTATACCACCAAACACTTCTCTTAGCTCCTTCCACGTTACTGGTCTTCCCTTCTTCTTAATATAATTGTGTACAAGTTCTACAAGTTCTTCATCGTGTGGAGCCTTAAATACAACTACCTCGTTGTCCTCATAGACAACACTTAGTTCGAGGCTCATATGCCCCACCAAAAATATGTTATTTAACAAGGGTTTACATAAGTATTACCCTCAATGTGTTAACGCAGGTAGCGTACATATAGGAGGCTAGGGCCAGACCAGACCTAACACAATTCCCACTATTAAGCTAGTTAAGAAGGTTGCTACTGCTATTCTACCTCTACGCATGTAGTTGATCAATTGATTGTAGCATTTACCCCAAACCACAACATCTTCCTCAACAACTTCATAGCTTACACCAGTTACAAGTTTTGCCTTCTTTTTTGCCTCTTCCACCAACTCTTTTAAAACATCTTTTAGGCTTTCATCATAAGTAAACTCTCTTGTAGGTACACCAGGCTCTAATCCTGCACACACATGATCATCTATGGTCAACAATGTTCCTTTAACACCTTTTGACAATAGGATTTTTTCTACACGTTCTCTTGCTCCAGATCGTGCATTGTTAGATGGTACAACAAGATATGCCCATTCATCCCCATCACAGCTAATATAGAGTAGCTTCAACTGGGGTTTGCAAAGCCCTAGTCTACGAGCCTCACTTTCACTTACATGTCTCTGTACGAGTGTCATGCGTAAATTGTTGCAAGTTTGTAGGTTAGCGTAGAGCTTCACAATGTCTCTCCCCAGACGTTTTGCTGACCAAAGCCCCTTCCAATCAACAACGATCTCGTTATGTGCATCTACCAAGGGATATCTAACTCCGTCACTCCATACAACAACATCGTCTATACCTAAACCTGGCCTATCCACTATCAAGACTGGCAGAATAGAAGGAATAGACATGATTCTAAGCTCACCAAGTCTCTCTTCTCGCACCATAACAGATTTGATGCCATGCATACTCTTTGCAGACTTACAAGCACGAGAGATAGCATCAGCAATCAACTGCGCATATTTCTTTGAATCCTCAACCTTTGACACGTTATAGCTATGATCCAACACGCCATGTAAAACTACTACGCTATTACTACATTTCTCTTCAATTTCATAAGGCAATCTACTACTTCCAGCATTTCTAAAAGGGCCAAAATGTACGCCAGGAACAACAATGCTTAGACAGGATCCGTCAGCAAACCGATATGCGACTATGTGACTAAAAGTCCTTTTCTTTTCACAAGAGAAAAGATCTTCTATAAGATGGTAATCGTCTGCTAACCAAGCTCTAACATGTGCCACAGCTATATGAAAAGGTTTCATAGTACGACCAAAGACAGATAATGCTGAAAGAAAACCTAAACCTACAATTGCCAAGCCGACCAAATAGGCCATCGCATAGATCTCGTCTGCGAGATAGAGTGGAAATATGGCACTACATGCTAGAAGACATATAGGCGAACCACTAAACCCCAGACAGGCAAAGAGAGGCAATATCGATACCACACTCATAACCTTTACAGGATCAAAACCGAAAAGGAAAGCTGTAACACTACCTATAACGGCAACCGCTAAAAACCACAGCAATCGCCTCAAATTTGCAATTTTGGCATCTGAACATTTCCGGAGAACAAGCAATGTGAGAATGTAGGCACTACACGATAGTAGAACATCTATTTTGCGGTCAAAAAGCCATAGAAGCAATAGAATGCCAAGTAGGACAATTGTTATGGGTACGCTAATATGCTTAGGCAACCCCACAGTAAAACGATAGTAGAATCTTTCGAGCCCTGCCTCCAAACTTCCACAAGCCTCGCAATGACTAGTACAAAGCCAGTGTGACACATACAGATTTATGCTTCTTTTCATATATTGCGCTATGAAACCACCAACACTAGATTTAAAAGTGGGAGAGAGCGTGCGAAGACCAAAACAAGCCTTTAAATCTTGTCGTATAAGTACTCCATTATGTGCAACACTTTAACATTAACTCCATAGAGTTTAGCACCTAACGCTATTGTACGCATACAGGTTGGACAAGCTGTTACTACTATTTCTGCACCAGACTTCTTTATATCATCGATTTTCCTCTTCAAAGCTATTTTATACGCTTTTTCAGTCTCTTCGATAAATCTACGCTCCTTATCACTACTAATCAACTGTTTGGCATCTACACCAAACATTTTCGCTATCGCCTCAATAAACTCAAACGTTATACACCCTATGCCACCACCGCCACCACAACAATACGATTCAAGACCATGATGTGGCAATCTTCTAAAGCCTCTACTGACAACCTTTAATACGTATTCAGGTTCAATTGTTAGACCTCCGCGTCTCGTCATCTGACACGGTGGGTGCCATGTAACCTTATCTTCAACATACTTTAATTTCAATCTACCTTTCTCTATCGATTCGACAAGGAGTTCTACAATGTGCATAACACGGAATCGAGGTTTAACGTTTAAGCGGATTGGAAGTTCAAACCGTAGCAGTGGATATACAAAGCCTCCATCTATCAAGACCACAATTTCTGGACCAATACTCTCTATGTAGTCGTAGACACGTTTTAGCACTATTTTCGCTCTATCGCTAAGACCTATAACAACTGCTATTGGCGGTCTTATACCAATTGGCTCACTTGGCATCGTCCAATCAAGTCCTAGTTTATCAAGCAGTTTTGCTGTAGCAACCACAGCTTTAGGATACGATATCACATCTATTAGGGTTGGAAGATACAACACTTTAGAACCTTTCCGGTCAAGCTCCACCACTCTACCTAGCTCTCTGTTTATCTGATCTACTACGTTCTTCCACGCATTTACAAGAGCAGGTATCTCCTTGTAGGCTTCTAGTCTCTCAACAGCCTCAAGAAAAGCCATTATCGTTGGCACTCTACCCACCACAGTTGAAAAACTTTTCATCAACACCATCAGAGCACCACTATCAATGCCAAATGGACATGCTGTATAACATGCACCACAATTTGTACAACGATAGACAAATTCTACTACTCTATCGAGATCCTCCTCGTTTTTCGGAAGACGAGCTTCTACCAGTGGGCCAAGTATCATACCAGCAATAGTCAACTTTTTCCTGTAAATCCTCCTAGCCTCTTCAGCTTTATTGACTGGCGAATACTTTTCATCAACGTAAAAGTATGGGCAAGACGGAGCACAAGCACCACAACCTACACAGTTCTCCAAGTAGTGCAGTTTGACTACATCTATACCAGCTAGCACACGCTTTACCGCTTCATCAACACGTTTTCCATCAAAACCTTCCCATCTAACTACTTTCTTCACTTCTTCCAATATTGTTTGAAGGAGTTGTGTATGAGACATACAATTCCACCTCCATAAACCCCTTCACTCTAAACTGCGCCTCTCCTAACTCTTAGATCGTACCATTCGTGGAATTTGCCATACCAATAACCAAATATTATATGCCAATACTTTGTGAAGGGCAATATCGCAAGTAATGTTGATGCACCTAGTACGTGAAGCCCCATCAACATTCTATACACAATAATATCAGTGCCTACAGGAGTTGGTGGATGATGTCTTGCAGCTAGATAGCCGGTGATCAAAACTTCTAAAAGTATGGCGTAAACTAGTATATCGGTTATCCTGGCATTTCTTAACCCCTTAACAAACCTCTCATAGATCTTTGTACCAATCTTGAACGATGTTCCAACCAATGCTAATACTGTTAGCACATCACCATTAAGTATTATTGTTAATGGACCCCACACAGTGTTTACAAAGGTGAAACTCATTTGACTATATGGCTCTATAGGCGCTGTAACTGTCAATACACTACTTGTAGCCGACAGAGGTATTGCAAATGGCCATACTATCGAGTAGAATGGCATCAAATAGGCGAAGAATGCTACATGATGTGCTAGCAGGAATATAAGTGGTATTACACCCAACAAGTGTAGGAAAAGTAGGCCAAAAACAAAGCCCCATTTTCTATAGCGAAGGCTGAAGAGTATTGGGTCAAGGAACGTCCTTATAAGACCTATGAAAACGGCGCCAGCACCTCTTCTACGCGGCTCAGCTTTCATTGGACGATGCCAAAAGAACACCATTCTTAAAATACGATAAACACAACCAAACACAAATACTGCTAGTGCTACTGGGAAATAGCAGTAGATTGCAAAACTGTAAATGTCACCCAATGCGCTTCCCAACACATTCATGCCATCAACCCCTCCTCTACATTCTTTATCATTCCATTCAAAGGAATGTTTTACACTGTAAAAACTTTAATGGATTGTAAATCCTACTGGTGCTAAAAGCATGCGTATCTTCTTCACCACCCTACTATACCCTATCTGTACATGTGCTGCACATGCCATGCACGGGTCAAACGATCTTACTACTCTCGCTATATCAAGCCCTGTCCACATCTCAGGCTTCGTTTCTTCCGTAATTACAGTCTTTATCACCGACATCTCGTAAGGCGATACACACTCGCCTTCCTTACCCGGTTTGCTAACATCATAGCCTGCTGTACAGATCTTGTCTCCTCTTGGAGATGCGTTTGACGTTGTTGGTGAATGTACTTGGTAGTTGATCAGCTTCTGGTTTTCTTGAACTAGCCAGTGTGCAACCATTCCACGTGGCGCTTCTAAGAATCCACAACCTAGTGTACGTTTGCCTGCACCTCTACCACGCCAGTCTCTTGAAGTTTGTATAGCTTGCCCACCTTCCCTTGCCTTCTTATAGAGCAACATTGCTTTGATCAGGTTGTACCATGCACCAACAACCACTATAGCTAGACTTATAGCTCTTGCATAAACTCTATTTATGGTTGAACTAAACGGTGGTATTTCAAACACCATTTCAACTTCAGACCAAGCACCTGCAGGCAAATCTCTCGCTACTATAGTTGATGCACTTCTTGGCAACCACAATTTGATTCTTCCATCTCCTGCTTCAAACCCTGCACCAGCTATGTTCTCGAGCTTCTTGCCTATGTACGCTAGCGCATATATTCTAGCATATGGTCCTACCTCGTAAGGCGAAATTTCAAACACTTTAGGCCATATCTTCCTTATATGCGTTATCCATGTGTATTTACCATCCCAACTAAGTTTCTGAGGTGCTGGTATGACCATCATATTCCACGGATGATACTCTACATCGAATTTGCCATAGTGTATAGGTGTACCTTTCGGATCTCTATCTGCTAGTAGAGGTTGCTTACCCTTCCAATCTTCGAAGAAAGTGTGCAGTGGATGTTCTATTTCGCTAACATTGATATCACTGTAGTTTTGCGATACAACCTCGCCTTTATAGATCATTGCTAGTGGTATTAGGCGTTCACGAGCTGCCTTATCCATACAAGCATAGAAGTCTTCTGCTGATCTATACGCTCCACATTCTGTGTAAGAGCCTTCAGGTTCATCAAATAGACCAGCACTAACCAGTATTGGCTTATAGTAGGTCAGACCATTGTAAATGTAAGAATCTTTGGGCACATTTTTCCAAGAAGGTCTCTTAAACTCGTACTCTCTACCATCTGGGAGGCCTACCGCATATACAAAGAACTTCCAAAGATCATGCCATATTGCCACAACAAATTTAACCCATGCAGTCAAATGCACAAGCCTGCTCAGATATGCTGTGAAGAGGTAGTCTGCATTGGTAAGATCTGTACTAATACCTCCAGGTATTAGAGTTGAAGGATGCGGATGTCTACCATATATTAGCACGCCAGCTTCACGAGCAATCCTTTGATACTTGACAGCCAACTTCCATATCTTCCCAGTTATCGGGTTTAAGTCCTTCATAATGTCTGCAACAGTCTTATAACCGTGAATGTCGACATATGTTAGATCGTCATACCTTTTCGCTTCTTCCCATACACTTGGAGTCATCTTACTAACAACTACTTCGCTGTAATCAGGGCCTTCCAACATATTTAATATCAGTGAATGATCGTAAATATGATCTGTCATAGCATATGCCATGTTTCTGAGTGCTACACCTAGCGGTGTTGGAGAAACACCATAAGCCATGTCATTGGCTATTGTAGCTGCACTAGCATGCGATGCGCCACAAACACCACAAATACGCGAAGCTATGTGAATTGCATCCTCTGGAGGTCTACCTCTAAGAAATACTTCAAAGCCACTGTACATAGTCGTAAACACTCTAACACTATCTGGATCCACAACACCTGTATCTTCATCTACTATTGCTCTAACACCTAAATGCCCTTCAATTCTTGTTACCGGATCTAGGAACAGCTCCTTTTTCGGCACACAAACCACCTCCTACACGCTTTAGAAAATCAAAAACTACTTCGACTCCGACTCTTTCACCTCCTTTTCAACCTCTTTCACATGCTTTTCATGCAATTTTGAAAGACCATAAGCAACAACTGCACCACCTACAGCAGCTGCAACACTTATTGCACTAGTAGCTGTTACTCCTGGTGGTTCTGGAGCAGGTAGAGGTTTCCAGAATGGTTCAAAAGAGTCGCTGAAACCTGGCATAGTACATCCCACACATACACCACCAGTGCGTACCGGTCCTCCAACACCATTAACCCATCCAAGCTTATTCCATGGACAATTGGCTATAGGCCCTTTACAACCTACACTGAACAGACATCTATAATCGGGATCACCTGGACTCCTCCTGAAATCTCCAGCGGCATAGCTTGCAGCTCTCGGACACTGCTCGTGCACAGTTGCACCGAATATAAACTTGGGTCTCCAGTACTGGTCTAGCTCTGGCATGGGAAGAAGACCTTTGACCGCCAATACCATAGCTATAAGCGTTCTTAGAATAGCTTCGCCATTTGCAGGGCAACCTGGTACTGCAAGTGCAGGTTTACACTCTCTACCTACATCACATTTACCATAGCTATGGACGAATTTTCTAAAAGGTTCAGCTGTGTCGAGTAGATCGACTAAACCTGGTTGGCCACGAATTGGATCTGGAAAGAACCCTACTGCATTAGTAGCACTGTTCAACACACCCTTAAAACCTGGTGGTACTTCTAAAACTTTGTTCGAACGTATACCACCATAAGCTGCACACGTACCAACTGCAACAACAGCTAAAGCGTTGGGAAGCAATCTTCTAACCCACTCAGTGCATGTTATAGGTTTACCATGTTCTTCACCTATATAGCAGTACAGAGCCTCATCTCTATTCATACACGTTGTTTCAGGACCAGGTTTTGTGCTACATATAGGGAATGAACCTTCAAGCACCAAGACAAAACCTTTACTAAAATCGATTACTGTATGCTCCTTAGGTATCACACCAGCTTCTACTAGCTCACTGTAATACTTGCCAAAAGGCGATTCTCTTGCTAGTTCAAGAAGATCCAGCTTTTTACCTTCAGCAGCTGCTCTCAAAATCTCGAGCGAATACTCGCCAAACTCGAGCATAATAGCCTCGTGGAACAATAGTTTTACAGTACCAGGACCGATTATAGACGTGAAACCAGCAAGCATATCAACAAGATCGGGGTCCACAGCTTGCACTATTGATGATGTTTCACCAGCACAATCTTGTGACTCAAACCATATAATCGGTATTTCGAAAGGTGTAGCCGATCTCGCAAATGCCCTTACAATATGCTTCCAATCCAATGTGGCTAGCAGAATGGCTGACGAAATTCCAAGTTTCACAAAATCTCTTCTTGACATTTTCAAGCCCTTTAAAGTGTCTAGCAAAGCCACTACCCTTGCACCTTTAACAAGCTATATCTATAATAAAAAACCTAGTCGTTCGCTATCGTATAGAAAACACAAACACCGTTAAAGCATACCATCACACATTAAGTAAAACAATCTAGCAAGAACTATACACTAGAACAGAATTAGGTACACACAGATACTACACTAGGTACACATTATTTTAATCTATCAGTGATATTGATAACTATAGACCATGTGCAAGTTACAGGCTAGCTTGACATCGCTTACAAGCGCTATTACATTAGAACACTAATATGAGGACTGGTGGCAGGTAGATGTTGGGAGGCTCTTTTGGACATAGAAAAGTTGTTGTGCGATTTAGGCAAATTTGCAGGCGCTATAGTTGGTGCGAAAAAGTTTGTTGAAGAGAGTATTAAAAATACCTTGCTCGATATCTTGAGAAGCGCCCATGGGAATACGCTAATGCGCATAATCTATAGCTTTCCACAGCCAGATAATAGTATTTTGAAAGAGGTGTACTCATTGGGTCTTGACAACGAGACTTTACACAGAATGTGTGGTGACCATGTTACTGTTGATTGTCTTTTCCGCATAATCGACATGTTGCAGGAGAAGAGGTTGAGAAATGAGTAGCAACTTGTGGATTGACAAGGCTTGTTTAAACACACTATGCATCAGAACTCGTTTTCGGCTCATGTAGAGTCTAGGGTGGTTATATGACTTTGAAATGTAATAATGTTAGAACGCTTGTTTTTGGTGTTGGTAATAGGCTTAGAGGTGATGACGGTTTTGGATCATGTTTTGCCGAAGCACTTAAAAGATGTGGCATTGAATGCTGCGATGTTATTATCGTTGAAACTATGCATGTTTATGCTATAGACTATGTTAAAGGTTACGACGTCATAATAATATTGGATGTTGTATTGGAGGATGCACCTCCCGGAACAATTCTAGTTGAAGAAATTAATCCAAGTGGTATTCGAGATAGCGAACTTGTAGATGAGTTTAAGACTGTTACAGCGCACTACTTTGGCCCACACCACCTAATCATACTAGCTTATAAACTGGGATATTTTAGTGGTAAAGCATACCTCTTAGGCATTGTCCCTGCCAATTTACATCCGCAACAGCACGTTATAAGCGCAACTCTTAGAGATTCACTGCCAAGATATTATGAGGCTTTCTACGAGCTAGCCTCAAAATTTAGCTGTAAAGTGCCCCCATTACCCTGTATAGAGAAGGTGTTTGAGCAGGTGTGCATAGTTTGATTTTAAAAAACTTTTGAGCTATATAGGCTCGTTGACGAATACTTTACCAAACCAATATTTGGAGCCTAGGCTTTACAGTACAATATCGGTTGAAAGGTGCTAGAATAAAAGCTCGTGTTTAGGGAGTTGAAAAGGAATACACCATAGTTATACGTAAAGGTTTTAAAAATTCAACAATAATAGTGTCTTCAACATACACTGGATTCGACTACTATGATCTTGCACGTATTAACGGTCCAAAGGTTGAGTACGATTACTATAATCTCCAAAATATATGGGTGAGGT
>DQUB01000063.1 GCA_015662475.1 Pyrodictium sp. | reverse complement strand
GTGAAGATTTCTAGCAATTGGCTCAATAATGGTTGTTCTTGTAGCCCTAGCAAGGGCAAAACTAGCATCTTTTAGCACCTCTCCGTCACGTACAAGAGGAGTCTAGGTTGCTGGTTGAGACAGCTGGTGTTCTGCAAACGAGTATTAATGTAATGGTTTTCCCCGCATGGTTCTCTATGTGCATAGTGGAGAGGAGAGCTGTGCCCATTAAATCGGGTCCTTAGGAACCAGGAAACCTCTGCGAGGCCTCTTAAAGCGGGGAGGTGTAGGTTTTTACAGCAGACCTACTCTTTGCCTAAAGAAGCTAAGGGGGACATTAGCGTCTCAAGGGGGGTGGGATAGTAGAAGATGAGCAAGTCTTTTAAATAGTGGTCTTGGAGGAAGTAGACAGGGACACTATACCAGTCTCTTGAGGGGGTGTATGTTCTCATGCGCTCTCTTCTAGCGTGCATGTCATTGGTTGTTCTTGCCACACTATTAACAGTCTATAGCGTGACATTAGCGTATGCAGAGAGTGGAGGAGAAAGCCTACCTACTATTAAGGTTGTGGTTAAACCTCGTCCTCTCCGAGCTGGTGTTGGCGAGCCAGCAAAACTCGAGCTGTACCTCACCTTGAGTAGAGACCTCAATGGTAGTCTTTGTATTGACGTGATTGTTCACCTAGACAAAGGCAGCTTCATACTCGACAGAAACGTGTTGGCTGTAGAGGGCATGTACGTGAACGAGTTGGGTAACGCTACAGAGTGGTACTGTAGCTATGCTTATGGCGAAGTATGGGAGTACGGCGATAAGCACATATACATTCGTATTAGAGCAGCCAATGTTAGCAAAGGTGTACACAAGTTTGCAGAAATATTCTTCACACCTGTAAAGCGCGGCGAATACTACATGGTAATGACCGCAGAAATAGCGGTTTTAAACCTAACCATCAAATGCTACGACAACCGGTGCTATAGAGTCTTAGAAATCCTTGACCGTAGCATGAAGGGAGGATACATACCAATAGTTATCACTAAAGCCTTAACAGAAAACATAGCAATAGCTACTGCCGGGATCTTGCTAGGTTTCAGCCTCTCTCTAACACTACAAACTGTAATACCACAACACCAGCAATATTGGACACTTCTTGGAACACTAACCGTCTTAGCAAGCCTAATAGTACTACTATACTTACTAGGCCTACTAGCACCACCCACCCTGTAAGCATTAGAGGTCGACCAGCCCCTCTCCACACTGGAGGTTGAAGGTGTTAGAATAGAAAAAGCAAAACCGCCAAGACCCTATAGCACATCTAGTTCTCCAAAAGGCTCAAGGCTTCGTAGAAACCGTGAAAAACGGGGTCGTACGCGAGCTAGAGGTCGAAACCTCTCCAAGAGATAGTGGAGAGAGAATATAGCTAGCGTCTTGGGAGGTGTGCCCCAAGGGTGTGTTTCAGGGTATGGTCGTGTCGCACAAACTCCATGGCGCGTCTCACACCATTTCTACAGCCTGTAGGCTGTGAGCAGGAGCATCTGCTTGAGGATTCGCGTTCTGCACAAATGTTTTGTGCATGGCATACGATTGGCTATGTGCAGTGGCGGGGTTGAACTAGATCTTGCACTCTTATACCAGCTATACCAGCTACTCCAAGACCAATGCTACCATTGGCATGCCTGGGGCAGGGGGACAATAGCCGCATATTGCATGTCGATCACGGCCTGTGGCACGAGTTTCTCTACGGTGCTGCGATCTTGCTTAAAGAAGCAAAGCTATTGTCGCCATAAGAGTTCTAGTGGCAGTCTTTGCTCTATTGTGGGGGTTGAAGAGCTAAGCTTGATACCTGTTTCGCGGACCGAGAGCTTGTAAGGCTTGTACTACAAGTTTGTATGCATTTTACTGTTGTAGGTGTTGGTGTGAGAAGCGCTAACAACGTCTCATATTATTAGTTGTTGGTTTTAAACTCTAGATGTCTTGTTTAGAGTGTGTGGGTGGTATGGGCTGTGGGAAAGAGGGGGCTGGTTGTCCTGGTTGTGCTTGTTTTTGTTGTTCTAGCATACTATCTCTACGTTTACAGTCTCTTATCGAGATTGTATGTTTCTGGTTGTAGGCTGCACAATGTCTGGTTTGATTTTGGGAAAGGCGAGATTGTTTTGGGTGTTAAGATCATAGTTTGCAATCCAGCAAGCTTGGATGTTGAGGTTGATAAAGTCTACTACCGAGTCTGTGTAGAGGATATCTGCACAAGCTCTACTGTTGGCGAACCGGTGTTTGTCCCTGCGAATGACTGTGCATCGATAACCATCCCTGTCAGGTTTGGTGTTGGTGAAGCACTGGAACTGGCAAGAAAGTATTTCGAGGG
>DQUB01000094.1 GCA_015662475.1 Pyrodictium sp. | reverse complement strand
ATAGTCGTAGGGGGAGATGTAGGCGACTACCTGGGAGAGTTCATGGCCGGAGGCCTAATACTCGTCCTAGGAAAACCAGGCAAGTACATTGGCACGGGGATGGTTGGAGGCAAAATAATCCTACGTGGAAAAACACCGCTAACACATGTAGGAATAGCTCCACCGCGAAACCAGCTAGAAAAGCTCATACGAAAACTGAACGAGATAGGCATAATAGGTAGAGAACAACTAGCAAGAGCACTCTATGCAAAAACTGTTGACGAGCTCAGAGAAGCTCTTGGAGATGCTTTTAGATTCATGGAGAAGCTTTGGGGCAGCCTACACCTAGGCTACCCAAAGCCAGAATACAGATACCTACACGAAGACGAACAAGAGATTATCAGAAGACTTCTCGAAAAATTCAACATGTTATTCAGAGCAAAGATAGATATCGACTCTATACTCGTCGAAAAATTTACAATAATAACTAGAAGCAAAGCCTAAGAATCGTAAGAAAATTTTACAAAAAAAAAAAAAAGAAATTTTTATTTCCGGTGTTACTACGTTACACATGTGAATTGGATGGGACTTCTTGACTTTACGGTCTCTAGTCGGAGTAAGGAATGTTCCTCGTACGCTTGAACTGCTTGCAAGAGTAAAAATTCTTGCAGCGATGACAGTAGGTTTTGAGGAAGCTGTTGGATATGGGCAAGTTGGCGGTTTAGCCAATATGTTTGCACAACTACTCTACAAGGAGCTAAATCTTCAAAACAAAGATATTGTTGACGTATTTAACATGTTGAATAAAGAGACGGTATTTAGATTGGACGCATACTCGGCGTGGAAAGGTCTTGTTAGAGATGAAGGTGGTAAGGGGAAAGCATTCTATTTGGTTGGTAGAGAATGCCCAGTAAGGCAAATCCTCTATCAAGAGGGTCTACCACCAGGGAGACTGCTCTGCAACTTCATGTGTGCATTCCTTGAAAAGATCTTTAGCGAAAAGCTAGGTGGCAAGTATAAAGTTTCACTAGCACGCTATGGCCCTAATGCATGTTTGTTGCGTGTAGCCATAATTTCTGGCTCACCACCACCAGAGAACTTTATCTCAATCTCCGAAGAGCCTAGTGTGGAAGAATATGCAAATAAGCTACTTGAAATGTATGATGTCATGATTAGAGCTGTTACCGATGCCCTTTACAAATTGCTTGGTAACAACCCTGCTATGGGATACCGTATAGGTAAGACCTATGGGATACATGATGGTGAACACACACTAGCAGAGATTGGGATTACTGTAGGGCTTGAAAGCGCCGTAGAGTATTTCAACGAATACCATCGCCGCCTTGTGGAGTTAGAGTTAGACAAAGACATATTAAACGTGAGAACATCTTTGATACACAACATCGTGGACAACATTGGACTAGAACATAGTGCCGCTGTCTACCGTGTTGTGCAAGGCTATATTGCTGGTGTTCTTTCTGCTCTTACAGGGAAAAATATCGACGTTAGAGCTGTTGATGAGGAAGCACGTAAGCTCAAACTCTATGTGAGGTAGGAGGTGCCTATCATGCCCAATAGAAGGCTATCTCTTGCCGTATTAACCCTAACTGCATGCGGCGGCTGCGACGTCCAAATACTACGTGCTTTTACCCTCCACGAAGAGCTACAGAAAATGTACGATATCGTGTATTGGAGCTTTGTCTTGGAGAAAACCGAGCTGCCCAGCAAGGTAGATGTTACTATTGTTAATGGAGCTGTTAAAACCGAAAAAGATCTTGCTTTGTTGAAGAAGGTTAGAAATATCACCAAGAAATTGTTCGTGGTTGGTACATGTGGTGGATTTGGCGGTATTAGTGGCCAAGCTGACTACTGGCCCGTCAATGCGACCCTTAAAGCAGTCTATGGTGGCGAGTTAAAGGAAGCCCCCAAGCTATTGCCTAGAGTGTATGCTCCTGCAGATATTGTCGACGTTGACTACATAGCCACAAATTGCCCGCCTAAAATCGATACTATAGTCGCTATTCTTAAAGCCATTTATGAGGGTAAAGAGTTGAAGTCGAAGCCTACAACTGTATGCTCGCAATGTCCGAGGAAAATACCGGAAATAAAGCTTGACACGTATAAGCCTAAGAGACTAGACCTAGTTCATCAAGCTAACCCTGAAGACTGCCTACTAGTACAAGGATATCTGTGCCTCGGTCTTGTAACCTATAGTGGTTGTGGTGCATTATGTCCCTCATTCGGCCTACCATGTTTTGGTTGTGGTGGGCCGAGCTGGCTTGTAGCTGTACGTCGCGATTTCGACATTCTACCGACTCTAGTACGTCGATTAGCTGTTCTCGGTGGTGCAGATACAGCAGAAGACGAAGATAAGCTAATGTCAAAGTTGGTTGAAGCCTACAAGATTAGAAGGCTTTACGTATTCACCATAGGTTCTAGTCTTGTAAGAGGAAAACCTAGGGCTCATGCTGTAAAAGCTATTGTTGGAACACGTAAAGATCCTCGCCTTGCAGAGGCCTTGATTTCTGAGCGAAAATCCGTTCTAGGCGAGCCTAAACGGGGGTGATGTCGTGTGGGTGAAGCAAAGAAGCTGCTTATGACACTTATAGAGGGCCATGCTAACGTGATTATAAAGGTTGGTAGAGGCGGAGAGATAGTTGATGTACTCTTTCAAGCTGTTGATACGAGAATGTTTGAAACATTGTGGGTTGGTAATCCTGTCGACGAGCTCCCACGCATAACTCCTTTAATATGTGGTGTTTGTAGTGCTACACACCACGTTTGTAGTGCAAAAGCTGTCGATGGTGTCAAAGGGGTAGAGCCACCAGAAACCGCAAAAGTTGTCAGAGACATTATGAACTATGGTATTCACTTGAACAACCAAGCAATGCATTTAACGGTTTTAGGCTTGCCAGACTTTCTACCAGAGAGTGAGAAGCAGAGAAGCATGCTAAAGCTTGCAGAGGTGAAGCCAGAGCTTGTCAAGGCTGGCATAACACTGGTTGAACTTGGCTATAAGGTTGTAAGAGTTTTTGGAGGGAGAGAGATACACCCAATCAACGCTATCCCAGGAGGAGTTGCAAGAGTGCCTTCTAGCTCTGCTGTTGAAGAACTGGTAAAACTCTTTGAGGAGAAGAGGAGAATTGTCGAAGACTTTGCAAAAGCTGCTTTGGCTATGCTAGATGAGAACAAAGCTAAGATTGAGAAGTACGAGGCCGGTTACCGGTACATGATGGCCATAGACTCTGGAACACCGTACAACCCAACACGTGGCCGTGTAAAAATAGTCGATGCTAGCGGTTCTACTGTTGCAGAGTTCAACGATACAGGAACAGACTATCTTAAATACTTGGATGAACGAGTTGTAGACTATAGCTACATTAGAATGGTCACTCTGAAGAATGGTGACTTGCGGAGAGACAGCATTATGGTTGGTGCTTTAGCACGAATGAACATTGTTAGAGAATATGGTGTTTCTTGGGCTGACGAGATTAGGGACAAGATATTTGAGGAGTGGGGTAAACCAGCACGACATCCCCTACTAGCATACTATGCTAGAGTTACTGAGGTTGTTGCACTATATGAGATACTTGCAAACTTGCTGAAAGAAGCACGATTTCCAAAACCATATGCTAATCCACCTGCAAGAAGAGGAGGCGAGGGAGTAGGAATTGTTGAGGCTTCACGTGGAACACTTATCCACCACTACAAGGCCAACGACAATGGCGATACAACATTCATAAACATTATAACACCTACCGCGATAAGTGCTGCAGCTATAGAAGCTGATCTAAGGAAGATCCTCGTAGGGCGTAACATATCAGAGTTCGACAGCAAGCAATTATATGCTGAAGTCGCAACCATAGTAAGAGCCTACGACCCTTGTATGTCATGCTCTACACACGCCATTAAAAGCTATCAACCGCTTCGCACACTCATTGTCAATGATAGTGTAAGAGTTGTAGAGGGGGTGAAAATATAAGTACAAGTTTAAATAGAAAAATACCTAAAATCACCATAGACTACAACATATGCAAAAAGTGTTTGAACTGTGTTAGAACATGTACAGCATTTGGAGGAGTCTACGAGGTTGATGAGCAAGGATATCCATGTGTTGCAAAACCAGAGTATTGTGTTGAATGTCTTATGTGCCACGTAGTATGTCCAACTGGTGCAATCAAACACGAAAACTATAGAAGAATAATGTTGTTAGACCTAAGTGGTACAGCTATAGAGAGGTTCCAGCGAATGATATGAACCCTAACACGCTACCCCGAGAGGTTTTGTTGGCCGCGAGGGAACCCACCGCTCATCCCCGCCCCCAGCAACAGTGCTGTGGGGTGGGTTGCGGTGGGGCGGGGGCGTCCCGCGGCCACGCAGACTATTTTTTGAGACCCGTGTTTGTTTCTTGCTCTTCTTAGATGTCTAGATTACTCCCGGTTTTCCACTCTACTGGGCGGGGGTATTGTGGAGCTTGTTGATGGTGTTGAGATTGTTGAGAGCTTACCACTAGTCTATTTGCGGGATGTAAAGGCTCTTGTGCTCAGTGATCTCCACTTGGGTTTTGAGGAGGAGGCTGCTAGTCAGGGGATGTTTATCCCCCGTATACAGCTTCGCAAAAGCTTAGAGGTTCTACGGAGAGGCTTGGAAGCCACTGATGCT
>DQUB01000092.1 GCA_015662475.1 Pyrodictium sp. | reverse complement strand
TTCTCCCCCACCAAAATAGTTTACAATGCTTCTCCACCTATGCCCTACAAGCATTACGAAATCCTTAAACCCTTGGTTTGCAAGCCAGCAGACGATGTATTCGAGTAATGGTTTCTCCTCAGGGCCTAAGGGTATGAGTGGTTTAGGTACAAGCTCTGTGTAGGGGTGGAAACGGGTACCCTTACCACCAGCAAGTATCGCTACTTTAGCACCCACAGCTGAACACCAACCCAGACACCAACTTTGCTTGTACGCTGTACAAAAGAGTTGATCTACTTCGCTAATCGCGTGGTAGTTGACCGCGAAGAGAAAGTATCTTCCACGTAGTACCTGCTTCCACAAGCCACCCTGCCAACAATCTTGCAAGTCTACGTCTTGCATAATCAGCGTCGAAGGGAACCCCATAGTATTCTGAGAGCACCTTACGCGCTACATCAGCATCTATTCTATCCAAAAATCTTTTCTCGAGCATGTTCATAAGCTCTTCTAGATTGCCAACCTTACCTTCATCAACAATTTTACGTAAAAACTTGAAATCATCATTAGACAGCATAGCCTTTTCCCTCACATGCTGAGGCGCAGCCTCCCAATAGCGGAAAAGAGGCTCATAGTCAACTATAATCTGGCCAGTTGCAAATGGTGGAAGTCGCTTCCTACCTCCACTCCTAGCCTCCGCCACAATCCACGCCCCATACCTTCAAAACATAGTCCACTCCTACATAACCAATACCGTTTGCAGCCAAGCAGTTGACACGCTTCAAATCGTAGAAAATGGCTAAACAAAAACATGTTTCTCGACTCTAACACCTCTTTGACGGTAGACGGACTTGGGAAAAAGACATCAACCATGTATGCTTACAACATAGTCTATGCAAACTAATTCATCACTTGCAGTCTCCAGTAAATCGTGTGTAGGTGGCTATACGCTTAACCCGATATCGGTATTGGTATGCCTAACAATCTCAAAATCGCTATGACTGTTATTACTAGACCAGCAAGAGCTAGTATTCTCTTGGCAGTATTAGCCGCATACTCTACCACTACTGATGCTAGTAGGAGAGATATTCCAAACGCCAATACTTCTGCAGGATTACCACGCAATATGAAATTTAGCAGATCTTTTAGAGATGAGGCGCTTGCCTCTGCCGACATATTTTGGCACCGAGTACATCAACTTACCACGATCTCTTAAACCTTAGCTGTCTAGGCTATTTCAAATAGCTCTAGAACAGTGTGCTCAGTGTGCCCGAGCTTCCCACACCTGGTTCGGTGCTGGCGTAGGCTCATCATCGCGTAAGAGCCTTTATTGGTGTCTCTTCCACACTGCATTATTTGTTCGGGGTGTCAAGGCTATTTTGGATAGTGTTTTTGAGCGTGCACGTGAAAGGCTTAAATCAGCATCAAGACTTGTTGTAGTAGCGCATAGCGACCTTGACGGTATTGCTTCAGCTGCTGTTTTGAGAGGGTGGTTTCTCGGTCTTGGAGGTCTTAGAAGTGTCGAGGTTCATGTTACTGGTGTTAGAGGGCTCTATCGTAGCTTGAGAAGGCTTGCTAGAGAAGCTGCTAGTAGACCAGATACTGTGATTGCTGTTTTAGACATGGCTCCTAGTTCGAGAAGCGAGGCTGTTGCTATCGCTTCTTTCTTTAGAGGTGGGCGAGTAGGTCTTGTCTGGATAGACCACCACGAATGGGTTGAGGGGGCAAGAGAAGAGCTTGAACGTGTAGATGGTGTTGTCGTTGTTGATAAGTCTGTTCCAACCTCTACTCTAGTCTGTAGAGTTGTTGGGTGTGGGGAAGGTGGACAGCTTGCCGCAATAGCTAGGCTTGGAGCGCTAGATGACGCATGTGTTGGCGATGAGCTTGTTTCGCGTTGGAGGATAGTGCTTAGATACATGGACTTTAACCAGATGGTACGAGCTATTGAAGAGCTTTCTCGAGGGAATCTCTGGCCACAATGGGTTGAAGACTACTACAACTCTGTTGTCGAGGAGTACCGCAACATGCTCCGCCAAGCTGCCAAGAGCAAACACGTTTTCACGTTCAACGGTATTCGTATAGCCGTTGTCATACCACCTCCTCGTATAAGTGCATGTGATCTAGAGCTTGCCGGCATAGCTAAACCAGAGGATGTAGACATAGTAGTTATTGTTTACCCCAAGGGAATCTCCATACGTACAAGAGAAACTCTAGATGCAGCATGTATTGCGCGCAAGCTTGGAGGTGGAGGACATGCTCGTGCAGCTGGTGCACCTCGCACCTTCCCGTCCATGGGTGCTGGCCAAATTGCTAGGCAGATAGCGGCATTGGCTAGCGAGTGCACTGGAGGCTCAAAAGTATGACCAGACCATACACGATAATATTTTCTACGATGACCGTAGACGGTAGGATAGCGTCTAGCAGTGGATATAGTATGCTAAGTTGTAGCTGTGACAAGCTCCGCCTATACCTGCTAAGAGGTTTTGCAGATGCTGTTATGGTTGGAGCCAACACTGTTCTCGTGGATAATCCAAGGCTTGTTAGAAGAGTCAATCCTAGAACCAGCCAATACTACCGTATCGTCGTAGATTGCAGGCTTAGACTAGAACCTAGTCTACGCCTCTTCTCAACCCAGCATCCCCCAATCATAATAGTAGCATGCTCCGATGCGCCAGAAGAGAAAAAGCGTCTGTTGAAACAGGCTGGAGCCGAAATACTAGAGGCTGGGGAGGGGGGAGCAGTCGATCTTACAGACGCTCTAAACAAGCTATATAGGATCTATGGCATTAGAGTATTGCTGGTTGAAGGAGGAGGCATGCTAAACTATAGTCTAGTGAAACATCGAGTGGTTGACGAGATTAGAGTCACCGTGACACCCTACGTGTTTGCTGCTGGGAGGAGCGTATTCCACGACCCTACAGACAAAGGGTTTACAAACACTAGCGAAAGCCCAAAGTTAAGGCTAGCATGTGTTGAGATGTGTCCTTGTGGTCGCTGTGTACATATAGCCTATAAGGTCGAGGATACTGCAACACCGCCTACGAGCAATGCTTCACCTCCACCGCCATGTCTTTCAAAAGAGTTGGAAAGATTGTGTAGATAGCCTCACATACCTCCAGGCTCAACGTTTATTCTAGCACCACCACTTTCCTCCAACTCT
>DQUB01000103.1 GCA_015662475.1 Pyrodictium sp. | reverse complement strand
TCCAAGCTTTGTAGCCTATAAAGCACCAGCCATAATAGTTGCATCATCTATCATTGTAGAACCCACATCATTTGCAGACACAGTTGCTCTAGGCACCCCTCTCATCGCTACGAACACCCTTCTCGTAAAACTGGTTGGAAAGTTGAGCTGGAAGAGGGTAAGTGGGATTAGATCAGCTGAAGTCTCGGCAAAAACTGTTGTGGGTGAAATCCCACAATCTCATCTCCGAGGTAGAGTTGTTGGAGGGACAAGTTCTATCAAATCTGGTGGTGTTAAGCATGTTTCAAAGGGTGTAATTGTTGGAGGCAAGTATGTGCTTGTAGAGCGTATTGGGGATGGGGCATATGCTGAAGTTTGGCTTGCACGTGATGAGAAAGGTAAGCTATACGCTGTTAAGATCTTTAAGCCTATTGGAGATAGACTACCCAGTACAAGAGAACTATTAGAGTTTTACAGGGATGTAGAAGAGCTACTCAAGCTTGTAAGCGTAGAGGTTGGCGTTGAACATGTGCGCCCAAGAATTCCACGCAATATCGCTGAACGTGTTGGTGGCTATGATGCTCTCGCCAGGCTTCTCAACAGATACCGATACAACATTGTTGCTGTGAAAGACTTCAACTCTAGAGCATATCTTGAAGCACGAGCCAACCCCGACAAACCATACTATGCGAGTGTGGAGGACTATTGGAGAGACCCACCATACATTGTGATGGAGTATGCTGATGCGGGCAATCTTAGGAGTAGAAGAGACGAGGTTATCGCAAACCCTGAGACCTTTTCAAGGATAGTGGAGGAGGTTGCTGGTGCACTAGCCTACTACTATGTTGCTGTTGGTGGAGTGCATCGCGATGTAAAGCCTGAAAACATACTCTTGAGTAGAAGAGGGGGGAGACTTGTTGCTCTGGTAGGCGATTTCGGCATAGCAACACCCATTGGGTATAAGAGGGAGAAGTGGATGTTAGGAACACCACCATACATGCCACCAGAACACCTCCTCTACCCAGGTCGTGGAGTAACACCAGCTTTTGACGTCTACAGCTTCGGATCAACATTCTACGAGATTCTAGTTGGAGATATCCCGCCAACACAGTATGCGTTAATAGCAGTCGCAAAACACCCGCTGATAGAGGGACAACAGATACAGAGAACAGCGAGAAGCGTGCTCGACAAGATCATGCTAGCCTATTTCGGCTCTACAGCAGAACCTCTACTAGCCAGGTTGAGAGAGATAGTCTACCCAGACGATAGACTTCTACGATCTTCCCCAGAGGCTGTAAAACTGCAGAATGAGGCTCTAAAGAGGCTATCTAGCGAACTAAAGCAGCCTAGCTCGCCACTAAACATGCTCTGGAGACTAGCCGAAGAAAATCTCCTAAGAGAGGCTAGGAAGAGGAATCTACCAGATAGGATAGCCAAAACAATACTCTCCTGTCTAGAGGTTGATCCAAGCAGAAGACCAAGATCGATGGTGGAAGTACTACTTGCCCTTAAAAACCTCGTCTAGCCAAACAATACTCCAACCATCACCCGAAACATGTAGAGCTGCTGGTCTAACACCATCATAGCGGCAAGAATATATTGTGAGAACAAGGCCATTGTGGGAATACCGATACCCTCTAGAACCAGGCACTTCGTGGCCACGAACAAGCAATCGAAGACCACTACTAGCAAGAATTCTTCCAGAAACATCCTCGCCAAAAATATAGG
>DQUB01000014.1 GCA_015662475.1 Pyrodictium sp. | reverse complement strand
TCTAGAATTTTCGATGGTTGTAACATAGGTTATCTATATCAACAACAGTTCTGTGCGTCGTAATATATCCATTAGCTTATGCTGTTTTAAAGTCTTGGGTTCTATTACTCGTTTATCAAGTTTTCTTGCCAGCATCTTTGACAGCGTATCTGCATAGTATGTTGGTAAAGGTAAGCTTTTGTCTGGTTCGAGCAACCGCTCTATTATTTTGACCGCAGATGATAATGTTATGTAGGCGCCAGGGCTGACATATAACTCATTATTTCTATGCACCAGTACTTTTGCAACAAGTTGGCCCTGAAGCTCAACATATTTCTCTCCATCTACAACCTTGATTGTGCCTGCTAATTTCGACTTAGCAACACCTATAGTTGGCTTTTTAATGGCCATACCAATATGCGTTGCTATTCCAGCTTTACGAGGATGCGATATTCCATGTCCATCAACAACAACAACTTGGCATTGATGGAGAAGGGGTCTTAGTGCGGTATAGAAGATTGGTGCTTCTCTAAATGCTAATAAACCTGGAATGTATTGGAGAGGGGGTGTGCCTAGTGCAACATTTGCATCTATAAGCTTTCTGTTATGGATATCGATGAGTGTAGCTACAGCAACACCTTTATAAATTCTTGAATATGCGGCGTCGAGGCCACACACAAATCTTATCGAGTCAAGAGGTATTACATCTTTTAAAACAAGTTTGCAAGCAATCTGTTTTTGTAATAGTATGAGCTTTCCAATTTGTAGAGAACCCTTAACCAATGGAGGTAACACCAAGGGATTGTAGGCCAGCTGTTTAGAGTTTAAGAGTTATTGAATATTCTTCGGTAACAACTTGATTGTCTTTTAGTCGGAAAGCTAGAATGTCTATACCATCGCCAGATATGGCATCCCGCTCTATTGCTGCCCTAATAGCTTTTATTATGAGGTCCTTTGCAGCATCATATTCTAGATCCTCTCTATAATTTGCCTCGAGAACGCCTATAGCAATAGGGGCACCTGACCCTATAGCGGCATAGTCATCTTCAATAAGTGAGCCTAGCGGGTCCATAACATAAAGTTTTGCTGTATTGTCAAAATCTATTCCTCCTACAATGGTCTCTGAGAGAAATGGAAACAACTTATTACTGTACAGGATGGAAGCAAGCAATCTGGCAGCTGCTTTTATTGATAATGGTCTACCGGTAACGAGTTCGTAGTACTCAATATTGGCTTTGAGCACCTTGCTTATATTTTGCATGTCGGCGAAAAGCCCTGCACAGGCTAAGCCTAGCCTATCAGTGATTTTGAATAATTTCTTACCAGATTTACTTATAACAAATCCTCCATAGCTAACCCTACGTTCAGCAGCAAGAATTACATAGTCTTTACCTCTAATACCAACACTTGTGGCTCCAATACCATACTCTTGGTAACCCATTGCAGGTCCCGCTTAACAGCCCTCTAAACTCGTAAAAGAGGTTGACGTTTTGCCTTATATGGATAGTTTCGGGCTACAGATAGACGCAACCCCTAACATCCTGCGCTACGCAATGAAATAGGCCATATACTTCCAAGCAGACAGGGGCATACGTATGCAGCTAGCAACGTTTCAATCCCATCAAACATGTCCATATTGTGGCTCACGGAAACTTGTACTAACGAAAGATGGTCTCGTTTGTACATTATGTGGTAGCGTTGTGGACGATCTAGTAGTTGATCTGAGCGCTCATATTAGTGTAAAAACAGATAAAAGTGAGGAAGAGCTCATGCGTGCTAAAGCTGAGGCTAAGCCAACGAAAATCAACAAAATCGAATTATCGTTAAGAAAAGCTTTGACATCATCTAAAATCTATAGCATGCTTGCAAAAATAGCTAATGTGCCTATTGAAAAGATCTTAACTAATATTGATGAGGGTTTAGAAAGGCTTATAGCAAGAAATGAAGAAGAGGCATGGTCTATACTAACAAGCAAATGTATTCTAACGAAACTAAAAAGGTATAGAGGGAAGCCAGCCCTAATAGTTGCGCTCTATCACTTGCTGCTCCATAGGCTGGTTTATAAAGAACACATACTTCCGTCTCTCATAGCTGAAATTTATAAATTGGATAAGGTAGTACTTGTCAGAGCTTATAAACGAGTTGTGGAGTGTCTGAACGTAATGGAGTAGTAATATGATTGTAGATAAAATTGCAGTGGAACATGGCCAGGAAATTGATAAGGTTGCTCCATGGCTACAACGGCACATCCAAGCAATGAGAATGCGAGAAGTTGTTGAAAAGTTGAAGAAAATATACGTACCGTCAGCCGAAGAAATAGTAAAGTACGTGGGAGAACGGTATAAGCGCCTTCGGCCTAGGAGACGAGGACTCGCTGGCCGTCGTGAGTTTGAAATAAAGCGTTTAGAGCTAGTATACAACATAGTTAGAGATAAGCTTCAAAAAGTACTAGAGATGCCACGTTTAGAGGCAATGGACGAGTTCCATAGAAGGCTTATAGAAGAATTCATTGGAGCAGAGGTTTACGAAGAAGCTTTGAAACGCGTTCGTTTAGCTATAAAACTTGCGAGAAGATTTTGGGACGAATACCGCGTATTAATAGCAACATCTCAATCAGTCGAAGAGGCTAAGAAATATCGTAAGGAGGGATGTGGCCGAATACTTTCACTTGTTAGAAGACTTGATAAACATTTGAAACTATTGCGAAGAGTTAGAGAAGAATTAGTGCAAACACACGTTGTCTCAGAAGGCTTACCAGTTGTCGTAGTAGCAGGTATACCAAGTGCTGGCAAATCAACGCTTATATCACGCTTGTCCACTGCAAAGCCGGAGGTAGCTCCGTATCCATTCACAACGAAAAATATCATAGTAGGCAAAGTAGTATTTAAAAATCAAATTTTCTATATGGTAGATACGCCAGGCATACTCGAAAGACCAATGCATCAACACAATCAAATAGAACGTAAAGCTCTTGTTGCACTTACTAGCCTACCTGATGCAATCCTCTTTCTATACGACGTTTCAGCTGAAAGAGTACAAGACGTAGTTTACCAGACAAGGCTTTTGGAGGACATTATACGTAACATAGCTTTAAAAAATGGCGTAAAGGTCGTAATTGCTATAAACAAAATAGATGTTGCAGATAGAGAAGCTCTTCAAAAGACCTATCAATATATAGAAGAAATTAAGAAAAAATATGATAGTGTTGTAGTGGGGCCTTACAATATATCAGCATTAAAGGGAATTGGTGTAGAACAGTTGTTAAATGAGTTGATAAAATTGCTACCTTCAAAGGGTTAACCCAATTCCTTTAACACGAATTGTGAATGGTTTCTCGAGTTCTCCGCCTTCAACGAATTCTATCGAGGCTTCAGGTACAAGTTTCTTGACGACTTCAATATTGGTGTAAGCATGTAGGGTCAATCTAGCTCCACCGAGCATGGAAGTACCGTCAGCTAATGCTGCAAAAGGTATAAGCATGTCAGAAGCATGCTTATCTAGTGCTTTCCCTGTTGCTAGGTCCTCCAGAAGGTTTTGTGCTGCTTCTTTGCCTACAGTTTCAGCAGGTTTACCTTTAGCGCCAAGACTATCTCCTCCTAAGACACTGTTCTCACATAAGGCCCACACAACTACTCCACTGCCGGGGCCGAGGTGTGGATCTCTATTCCTTTCGTACCATTCGAGTTCGATGTTGATAGGCACATTTGACATTCCTAACTTTCTAAGACCTTCTTCGAGAGTTTGTGTGGCTGCACGAGCTTGTCTTTCGGCAACATGCTTAGGCAGCTTAACACAATGGGAAATCCCCTCTATAGCCTTAACTTCCCCCCTATCTACCAGCTCTACTGGTTTTAGTCTACCTGGTGGGGTTTCAATTGTAACTTCTATTTCTCCACCACCGCGTGGATAATGTCCTCTCCTCTTCAGAACAACTGTAACTGTGAAACCAAAGCGTTCCAAAAGTCTACTAAGTACGTGGCGTACGTAATCTATTGGTGGACTCCATGGTACATCGGTACCCCCTCTCACTCTTACCCTGATAGGGTTAGGCACGAATGGCAACAGTGGTAAGAGTGCTTGTAGAACTAGTGTGACACTACCTGCCGTTCCTATATCAAAATAGAAATCGCCACCTCTAAGCCCTCTGGGCTCAAAAATTAGCGTAGTTGAACCCAGGTAAAGTCCCTCAACTTTAGCGTTAGATATTGCTGCAACTGCCTTGACAGCAGTTAAATGTTGGCGTTGAAGACCTGGTTTAGGCCTCTTAGCTCTAATATTGATTATTTTGACACGTTTTCCTAGCACAGCAGCGAGAGCCAGGGTGGTGCGCAGTATTTGACCTCCCCCTTCACCCATGCTACCATCAATGACTATCTCGTTTGATGGCATGATCAGTCACCATGTGCCAACAATATTATCCTCTCAACGCCGCCAATTTGCTTAATATATTTTGCTACACTAGGTGTAACAAGTTTCTCCCACCTAGAATCGTTGGATAGCATTAGCTGTCTAATTCGCGTGCCACTACACACCTCACGCTTATAAGCTGGAGGCACCAAGACTTCATAGCCATAGTCTTGGAATAATTTTACAACCAGTGGGTTTCGTGAAACAGCCTTATCAAACTTCGGGAGGTTAACCTCTAAATATCTAACCCATACGCTATTCATTGCTATGTCTTGTAGCGGTATGAGCCAGAAACGAGATATATCAAGACCTTCATCAGCTAGTGCAAGACGCAGCATTTCAAGTCTTTCTCCTGCAGTAAAAGGATTTTTCAATGTGTAACTCTCCTGAGCAGATCCAACGACTATGATAAGTTCATCACAGTATTGAAGTGCCCATTTAATGACATGTAAATGGCCACAGTGTGGAGGCTGAAAACGTCCAACATACACACATCTACTAGTCACACTACATCCCCGAGAGGGAAGATCTACATTGTCTAAACGCTTTATTAGTGAGGCTCTAAATATGCTAAAGGAAGCTTTCAATAGGCTAAAGAAGCCGTCGGCGAAGTTAGAAGAGTATGCGCGAAAATTGGGTATGCCGACAAGGTATATGGCCAGATTTGTCGAAATATTGGGTGGCGAGGATGAGGTTATCGAATTATTGAATACAACTGAAGACAAAATATTGAAAACAATTAGAGTAAACACCTTGAAGATAAGTAGGTGGAAACTAGTAAGGTTGTTAGAAGAGAAAGGGTTTGTTTTGAAACCAATACACTACATCCCCTACGCCTTGGCAGTAATTAAATCGCCAATAAGCATTGGTGCAACACACGAATACTTGCTAGGCTACTATATTGTGCAGAGCCTAGCATCAATGTTTGCACCACTTGCATTATACCCATATAAAGGCCCTATACTCGATGCATGTGCAGGTGCAGGGGCTAAAACAACGCAAATTGCGCAACACAATCCTAATGACCTGATAGTTGCAGTCGACATTAATAGACGTAAACTATTAGGACTTAAAAATCATGTAAGCAGACTTGGAATAACAAATGTAGTAGCAGTGAAGTATGATGTGAGGCACATATCAAAACTAAACATACGGTTCCAAACAGCTTTAGTAGATGCACCTTGCACGGGAGAGGGGCTCATAGTATTATCGAAGGGTAGAAAAGTGCAAAGAAACTTGCAAAGTCTCTTAGACCGTGTAAAGCTACAATTGGAAATACTTGCATCAGTTGTAGAAAGTGTTGCTGATGACGGAGTCATAGTGTATTCCACTTGTAGTATAGCTGTAGAAGAAAACGAATATGTTGTCTCGATAATAGCTCGGGAATATGGGCTCAAAATAGATAAGATAAACTTTGATATTCCAGTTCGAAAGGGTATTACAGACTATCTTGGCCTACCCATTCTAAATGAAGCTTCTAACTGTGTACGATTGTATCCTCACATACATCGTACAGAGGGTTTCAC
>DQUB01000090.1 GCA_015662475.1 Pyrodictium sp. | reverse complement strand
ACTTGTCACAACAAGTCCAAATCTAACACTAGCTACAGAGCCTTCATGCCCAGACATTCTAGAGGTCACCCGGTCCACTGATACAGTGCTATCAGCAGCACCGGTCTTAGCCCATCACCAACTACAAGTGGGAAGCTATAAGCTATAATCTTCCAAGGCCTAAACTCTCTAAGCTCTGGCTTAGATGCGAGAATTCTCTTCATGTTATTGTTCTCGTCTTTTGCTGGAACTATCACCCTATCCACCTTCTCTATCTCCAAATCTGTCAACACATACGCTTTATCACCCAGTCTATAGGCAGCATCAACTAGTATCTTGTACATCAGAGCTTCTTGAACAGCTTTTTTGCCAAAATCTACAGTGTAGACTAGCACTTTTCCACCACCAATATCCTCTACCATGGAGGAGAAGTAGTTGTCAGGATTTCTACCTCCAATACGTAGCATCCAGTAGCTCTTCGGCATATCGACTCTATACAGGAGAGGTTCGAAGAAGACCTCGCCACCAGTTTCGTTGACAAGCACAACCTCGTGTACCATCACAAACGTTTTCCCAGGCTCCAAACCAAGCCTCTTCATAAGCTCACAACTTTCCTGCTCACTACCAGTGAGAATGCGTGCTAGCAAGCTAATCTGTGTCTCATTTAGTGTTGCACCATCAGCTAGTGTTGCACGTGCAGTTGGCACTGTAATCCAATAGCCGTAGTCCCACCATGTCACAATCACAGCATCTTTAGGTGTTGTAGTGTTTATCACGTCTAGCAGTACAAACCAGCCTGGGTTAATACCTAGACCAGCACCTCCAGTGAGAACGCTAGTTGCAGTGCGAGAAAGCCTATTGTACTCCGCGTAGCCAGCAATAGAGGCTGATGCCACAAACACGATAACCAATACTATGAAGAGTGCTTTCCAAAGCTCGTCTAGCCCGGATACATGAACTTTCTTCTTGGCAACACTCTTCCTAGCCCAAATCTTCTCCTCGAAGAAGAGCAGTAGAGAAGCAGCAGCAATAGCAGCGAAAACACCGCCACTCTGCAAGAAGTATGCCATGCCAAGCATAGCCCAAAACGCGCCAGCAGAGACTAAGAGCATAACTGCTCTACCCAAATCCCCTCTCCGATAGGAATCCCATAAGCCCAACACTATCCCCAATGGGGCCAACACAAGAACCATACCCAGCTCGTCAACAAGCATCTGCATGGTTGGAGGATAGTGCTCAGCAACACTCGCTATGAGGGGAGAAAAGCTGAGGAGATTGCGTACAGGCCAGAGTACAGCATACAAAGCTCTAAAGTTGAACGGCAACACTCCAGCCAAGACAAGCCCTAAAACACATGCAACCAAAACCACTACAAAACACGTGTAAAGCCTAGTAACGCTAACATACACTCTCCCACCAGCAAACCTCTCAAGAACAACCCACACCACGTAGCCAACCGCAGAAGCTAGGAATGCTAGTAGAGCTAGTCGAACCCCACTAGCACTAGCAGGAGAAAACAGTAGCAGCACAGCATTAGCCGCTACAAAGCCTAAAACAACACGCAAAACATCCTTCAACCTATCAACACTACGCAGAAACAGTGGCGCAAACAAGCCAGCCAAAGCAGCCGCTATCAGGGTAAAGCGGAAGCCACCCCAAGCAAAACCAGCAACACCACCAACAACCCCTCCAACAACAGCAACAACAACCGATCTCCAACCACCCATCCTCAAAGCTGCACATAGAAGACCTATGCTAAGCAATACTATGGGGAGAGCAAAACCCTCCTTCTCAACAAACCCAGCCATCGTACGATCCATGTTAGCAGGCAAAAACGCTACAAGCAAAGCAGCAACAACACCAGCAAGACGACCAAACAAGATCCTAGCAACAACGTAGGACACAACAACAAGAACAGCCCCAGCCAGTGGAGGCAAAAGAGCAATCCAAGCCTGCAAACTCATACTACCCTCAACAAGCCTATAGGTAGCAGCAGCAAACATGGGCAAGAGAGGATACTCCGACCTAGTAAAATCGCGGCCCCACGGATACCAGAACAACCCCGCCCACAAATCACAATCAGGCTTCAAACAAGACCAGTACCCGAGCCCCTTACTCCAAAGCCTATTAGCAATCCAATACTCTATCCACGGATCATT
>DQUB01000178.1 GCA_015662475.1 Pyrodictium sp. | reverse complement strand
TGGACAGCCGGGTCGTCTAGCGGTCAAGGATGCGGGGCTTTGGCCCCCGTGACCGGGGTTCGAATCCCCGCCCGGCTACCACTCAACCCGGCTCCAACGTAAAACCTCACATTTGCTTCAATTCTCCCAAGACTATTTCCTCTATCTTCTCAACTCTCTCTACAACGCTTGCTTTTTCAGGTAGTATGTAGGCTTTAGCTTTAAGTCTAGCCACTAGAGATAGCGCTCTTGCAGTTAGTCGTCTAGCATATCTGGTTGCTCTTCTAATATCTTCCCATCGTACATCATCTTTTGATATGCTATTGGCTGTTCTAGTATGAATACAAGTATTCTTGAACCATCAAGTACTTCTTCTGCTAGCCTCTCTAGCTGGTGTGGATAAGGCACATTGTCTTCCTCCATATAGGCTAATGGCGCTTCAACACCATAGTCCATAACCACTATGTCTACCTTTCTAGCACATTCTTCAAACACTCTTAGTCGATAGCCCATGAACATGTACTCAATAAGCTCCCTTGGAGCCAAATACCATTTACCAAACAACCTGTTGAGTAACCTCGATATACTTCTAATAGCATCGTCAACTATGCAAACACTGTAGCCTTTCTTCGAAAGTCTTTCAGCAAGTAATCTTGCAATTGTAGTTTTGCCTACACCTGGCCCACCCTCTAAAATAATAACAAGTTTATCATTTGCCACGTCGACTGCCCATCTTAGCAGTTGTTTATGCTACACACACTCTCTTTTAGCCTTGGCGCACATAATATGATGGCCAGCAAAAATGAGTTGTCGAGAGCAATCAATACAATGTTTACCTTTGAAAAAGGTTGGTGAAAATAAGTATGGCTGTTGAAAAATTATGTTATTTTTGTCTCAAAACCTTTTACATGTTCCAAGAAGCTTGCCCATCAATCCAATTTAGACTATGTTAGTAGTAATACCATATGCTTTTGTAGTCTTCAGGGTCTTCACCAAAGACTTGTTTGAGCTTATCGAGGTACATCTTTATCGATACTATATCTGTGTAGATGTAAGGTTTTACTAGCTGTATGTTTTTCTCCCATGGGTGCCATAGATAGACTCTGCGACCGTCAGGTCTTATCATTATTAGTTCGTGGTCTTGCTGAGCTCTTAGATGGTTTTTGCCTAGTCGTGGTACATTGAATACCGGTTCTTCAGTTCTAAAGACTCCAGGTAGTAGTCTTGCCTCTTCTTTGCGCTCCTGCAATATTCGTGCTACAGGTACCAGGTAGTCTTTATACTCCCATTAGACTCCCATTAGCTTTAGCTTTTAGAAATAGAAAATTTAGAAATGAAAATATAGTATGGGTCCGTGCTTGCCTTCCTCAAAAGCTATTCTTAGAGCACAAGTTTCAAAACGTCTACTGTTCTAGAGCGCGAAAACTTGTCGGTTGTAAACGTGTATTCCCTGCTTTTGAGCTTATACACGGCATCTGCAAGCTCTAGAGTTACCTCGTAGATTGATTCCACATGGGCAACAAGTCCTATGCTACGTTTACCCAGCTCAACATAGCTTCCAAGCATTTCAACTGTTTCATCTGTTATCCGATAAGGCACTGTTACTAAAACTTTAATATTGATCTTTTATGGGCTCTGCAGCTCTGCAATTGCTTAGAAGTTACGTTCTACACTAAGTCTGTTTCCACTTGCCACATTTTCGAAGTATTTTAACAATCTCTTCAAGCTGAACCTTGCCCTCATCCACATCTTCTCTGATTAGATGCTCGGGTCTCTCGCATGGATCCCCGTAACCACCACCTCCAGGCGTTTCCACTATCAGTCTTTCACCAGGTGCCAGCTCTACACTAGCTATCGGCGGCAGTTCCTCCACAACACCATTGCTGCGAACCACAATGTAGCGTGCTGGCTTACCAGGTAACCCTCCATTTAACCCCCAAGGCCTTGATCTAACACGATTACCCGCTATACTAACTTTCACGTGGTCTAACGCCAGATATTCTCTCACTATGCCTAGACCTCCTCGATATTTGCCCAATCCACCACTTCCAGACCTCAACTCATATCTTAACACTCTTATTGGGTACAACTGTTCTAGAACCTCTATTGGCGTGTTTAACGTATTTGTCATATTGACATGCACACCATCAACTCCATCCGCTGATGGTCTTGCACCAAACCCACAGCCTATAGTCTCGTAGAACGCCCACCCTCTACCACCAAACGATACATTGGTCATTGTACCGCCAGATGCTGCCGGTACACGCTCTGGCACTATCTGTGCAAGAGCACGTAATACTACATCTACGATCCTCTGACTCGTCTCTGTATAAGCGCTAACAGGTGCTGGAGGTATAGGGTTTACAAGCGTACCCTTAGGCGCTACAATGTCTACTACCTCGTAAAAGCCCTGGTTCACGGGCATCTGCGGGTCAAAGACCATTTTGAGGGCAAACGTTGTGGCTGCAACCGTAACATGAAACACGCTATTAAGTGGCTCCTGTGCCTGTAAACTTGTCCCCTCATAGTCAACGCGCGCACTACCACCTCCAATATCAATGCCAACCTTTATAACATAGTCTTTCTCCATCCCTTCCAGCACGTCTTCAGCTGATGCTCTACCCTTATACTCCTCCAAACTCCTCCTAGTGTACTCTCTAACATATTCTATCGAAGATTTCATTGCATCCAACAGATTACGAACACCATACCGCTCTATAAGCTGCTTTACAAGCTCTTCGCCTCTCTTTAGCGCTGCCAACTGTGCATGCAAATCCATTTTAAGCTGCAATGGTGTTCTACTATTAGCCGCCAATATCTCAATAACTGTTTTGTCTATGTCGCCTCGCCTAGCCAGTCTTACAAGTGGTATGATAGTGCCTTCCTCTATGAGGCTTGATACTCTACCCCCTATACTCCCTGGAACCGAACCTCCAACATCAACATGGTGTGCCTTGTTTATAAGCCATGCAACTACTCTATTGCTGTAGAATACCGGTTTAAGCACCGTAATATCGTTCAAATGAGTGCCAGCCAGATATGGGTCGTTTGTTATATAGATGTCGCCGGGTTCAACACTATACTCTCTCAAAACCCTGTCTACTATGAGAGGGCCTGCAACAGCCATTGTGCCAAGATGCACTGGAATATGCTCTGCCTGTGCAACTAGTCTTCCTGTAGGATCGAGAATTGCACATGAGAAGTCAAGTCTATCTCTAATGTTTGGACTTATCGCTGTTTGTTGGAGTATAACGCCCATCTCTTCTGCTGCGTATATGAGGCCATGCCATATCGCTTCATGTAGTGGAGAGAGCATCTTCTTCACCTTCTCTCAAAGACTATTGAGCCATCTTCAGCTACATACCCACTCCATTTGCTTGGAACAATTATGGTCGAATCTTCAGAGACTATAACTGCTGGACCACCTATTTCCACGCCAACACCGAGAATGGCACGGTTGTAGATTGGTGTTTTGACCCATCCTTCATCAAGTATCAACGCTTCAGCATATCCTGTAGGTTTGGGGTCTCCAATCCCCTTTGGTACTCTTATTGCCGGTTTTGCCGTGAACCCCACCGCTATAAGGTGTAGGCGTACAAGCTCTATGGGGGGTTCTGTTGGTGGTAGATAGCCGTACTTGGCTTTGTAAAGCTCTCTAAACTTTTCAACAACAATCTCTCTACGCTCTGACCAGCCAACCTCCAAGTATTCAAGCTGGCCTCTATACCTAAGCTCTAAAATGCGTATAAACCGTATATTGTCTCTTTCAACGCCTTCCGAAACCAACAACCTATACGCTTTTTCTTCTAATTGAACATATATCGCATCTAATTCTTCCCACGATACATTTTCAACGGCTTCGTGCACCGAGTAGTATAAATCGTGACGATAATCTGCAAGTAGTAGTCCTAGAGCCGAGAACACGCCAGGGTAGGGTGGAATTACAACCTTTCTAACACCAAGTTCTTCGGCCATCTCGAGCGCATGAAGTGGGCCAGCTCCGCCATAGGCATATAACACGGTTGATGATGGGTCGTAGCCTCTCTCCACAGTTACTATCCTTATTGCTCTAGCCATAATCATGTTTGCAAGCCTTAATACTGATTCAGCCGTATCGTAGAGGTCCATGCCAAGACTTGAAGCTAGACGTCGATAGACTTCCAACGCTAGTTCACGCCGTATCACCAATTTGCCTCCTGCAAGTTTGTCGGGAAGCCTACCCAGTACAGCATGTGCATCTGTTATTGTTGGCTTGTTGCCGCCTCTACCATAGCATGCTGGACCTGGATCAGCTCCTACACTTTGAGGGCCAACTCGAAGTGCTCCTCCACGATCTACCCATGCTATAGTGCCACCACCCGCTGAGACCTCTACAAGGTCTATGTAGGGTGCTCTAACCGGGTACCCAGAACCTCTAACACGACGACCCATATGGTATTTACCGCCAACTTCGAACACATGAGTTATCGATGGTTTTCCATCAACAACAAGCACTGCTTTCGCTGTTGTACCCCCCATGTCAAAGCCTACAGCGAGTTTATCACGACGTTTACTCGCAAGATAAGCTGTTGCAATAGCACCTGCCGCGGGCCCACTCTCTATAAACAAAGCTGGCTTCTCTTCAGCAAGTTTTGGCTCTGAAACACCACCGCTACTCTGCATCACGAGAAGTTTTCCTTTAAAACCTCTTGCTCTAAGCTCCTCAACTATACCTGCTATGTAGCGGCGAAACAGGGGTCTAAGCATAGCGTTAACCAATGCTGTGCTAGTCCGCTCATACTCGCCAGGCTCGCTATCAACATCACAGCTACCAACAACTTCTTCAGCTTCAGCACAAGCTTCTCTTATCAACCGTACTATCCTACGCTCAAACTCTGGATTCGCATAGCAGTGGAGTATAGACACCACAAACACAACGTTTTTCCGACACATCTTCTTGGCTATCTCTACAACTTCGTTCTCATCAAACTCTTCTACAACGTTTCCACGAGCATCCAATCTGCCTCTGATGGTGTAACGATTCTTACGAGGTACTAGCGGCTTCGGCTTTTCAAAGTATGGGTTGTACAGCTCTGGTCTATTCTGCCTACCAATCTCTATCACATCGCGAAAACCTTTTGTAGTTATCAAGACTGGTTGAGGAGGTTCTAACCCTACCTGGCCAAAGAACATGTTTGTACCAAGTGTTGTTGCGTGAACTATGACCTTCACACTGTCTATCGGAACACCAAGCTCTTCTAATGCCTTCATAAACCCTTTCCATGGTTCTCTCGGCGTTGTCAACACCTTCAAGTGTTTAATTTCTCCTGTATCCTCATTGTATGCGACCAAGTCTGTGAAGGTACCACCAATATCTATTCCTACACGCCACAATGTTATATCCCCACATAGGCTTCCACAATCTTACGATTTCTCTTAATCTGATCTGGCTCTCCTTCAGCAACAATTCTCCCATTCTCTAACACGTAAACATAGTCTGCGATTCTTAGTGCTAGTGGTACATTTTGTTCAACAAGCAGTATGGTAATGCCATGTTCACGGTTAAGCTTGTAGACAAACTCTATCACTTGCTCTGCAAGTTTAGGGGCTAAACCAAGACTTGGTTCATCAAGTAGCAACAGTTTGGGGTTTTGGATTATAGCACGAGCTATTGCGAGCATTTGCTGCTCTCCACCACTCAGTGTTCCCGCAAGCTGTTTTCGTCTAGCGCGTAGAACTGGAAACATTGTGTAGACGATTTCTAGGCGATCCTCTAACCTTCTTCTAGCACGTTTAGGGTAAGCTGCTACACGCAAATTTTCCTCGACAGTCATATCGGGAAAAATTCCTCTACCTTCTGGGACATGAGAAATGCCGGCTTCAACTCTAGCATGTGGAGGCCAACATGTTATGTTTCTCCCCTCAAACACTATTTGTCCCTTCCAAGCTGGCAGAAGACCCGATATCGCTCTTAGCGTGGTCGTTTTGCCAGCCCCATTTGGCCCTAATAGAACGACTATGCTTCCAGCTTCTACTGTGAGGCTAATACCCCACAATACCTGGACTTCACCATATCCTGTCTCAAGGCCTCTAACTTGGAGGATAGGAGGCAACCTATTCTGCACCCCCGAGAAGTTGGCTTGCTAGTGAGCCTAGATACGCGTCTACAACTCGTGGATCTCTCGCGATATCCTCTGGTCTACCTTCTGCAAGTTTTGAGCCGTGATGTAACACTACAACTCTTTCAGCAAAACCTGATACAGCTCTTAGAACATGTTCTACCATGACTATTGTTACACC
>DQUB01000088.1 GCA_015662475.1 Pyrodictium sp. | reverse complement strand
GGACCTAATAGCGGTATGGGAGGCGTTGGCACATGGGGGCTCGTACACCATTGTGTTTTTCAGTGTCTTGCCCAATACTGCGAAGAGCTAGTGCGAGCAATAGATGGGATTGCAGACCTAGAACACGTCACCAAGCTATTTTCGGGAGGAAATAAGCTGTGGCATCGCCAGGCCTAATAGCTAAAATGGGTGGGCGAGAAAGAGCTTAGAAAGACGCAGAAAGATGGTCGCAGCGCTTTAGTCTGAATTCATTTTTGAATCTCATGGCCTTTATGCGGCCAAGCAAGGTCTATCACGAGACCCTACCCACGTAATGTCTATAGAAGTTATAGCAGGTAAACTTGTTTCTAGGCACTTGGCCTCGTAATGTTTGCTCTAGCAGTGCTAGGTACGAGAAACGCGACATAATCTACGAGGTATTCCAACACGAGCTAGACAGGCTGAAAGAGCTACTCTACATATTGTGGAGAGATGTAGGAACACGAGACCTCCTAAAGCGCGGTAGCAATATTGTAAATCCTTAGCAGTTCAAAGAGATTTGCTTTTTCAACATGTATCCTAGTAGTGCAGCGTATGCGCTGAGTCTAACTCCAATCCACCCTCTCCAATTTCCCAAGATACCCTTTTCTCGTAGACTAGCGAGAAGCCTTGCAACATCTTCTACTCTAGTTCCAAGCTTTTTAGCAGCATCGACGATAGAGCTGCTCTCTGCCAAGATCTGGAGAAGTTTGACATCCTCCTCCCTAACCCTACTACCAGCCGATACGATTTGTTCTAAAAACCTCTCCAAGACCCTCTCAAAAACAGACTCGACAACCAATGCAAGCTCAACACTATCCACTAAAAACCAGTCGCTTAGAACAATGACCTTAACACCAAGCTTCTCAGCAACTTTTCGTGCAGCCTCATTAGCATAGCCTCTACACACAATAAGAGGCTTTGCGCCTACGAGCATAGCGTTCACATACGCCTGCCTAACATCATTAACGTCAAGCGCGCCAGCCTTTACCTCAACAGCCCACTTTACACCTTCACCATCAACAGCAATAGCATCAATCTCCCCAACTTCGACACCATCAACAACCACTCTCTTCCTCGTCTCAACAACCCTATAGCCAAGCTCCTCCAAAAACCTAAAAGCTATATCCTCACTAGCCCTCCCCCTACCCGACAAAACCAGACACCTCAAACACGACACTTCCTACAGCCAAGCAGTAGTTTAGAGCTGTTAAAGCAAAGCACATCATTCCACTCCAAACCGAGATGAAATGTATGAAAGACCTAGACAAAGCTAGTTTCTAACTACAAGAAGCTACTCGCTTAAACCCTATCGACCAGGGCTCTTTGCCGATAGCAGTACGTTCTCGAAACGCGTGAGGCTAAAACTGCAAGTCAACCTAAAAGCGTTAGTGCGGCATATACGTTGAGTCAGAGGTAGTTTGATCTACAACACCGGGTATACTCTCGAAGAAAGATCAAGAATAGTAGTAGGTTGAAGTCGGAGGGGCAGCCTATCAAGATGGTAGAGACACGGTGTATTAGGGGTCAACAGGCAACTTGAATTCTGGCCGTACTTAGCCAACAACTCTACAAACTCTTAAGCTTAGAACATGATGTAGCCCACCAGACCTTCAACAAGCACGAGGAGTATTGTCGAAACACTGGTTGGCAGGCTTATAACTAGGAACGTCATACTCTACATCTACACATTTGTTGTGGGTGGAAGATTTCAGCACTACTAGCACCGGATTATTTCTCCCAGACACCCGCGGATTGCACTGATAACATGTGTTTTCCTCGAGATCAAGTTTTCTGGCTATAGTCTACCCTGTTAGTTTTGGAGATGTTGTGGGTGTATGGAAACGCTTAAAGGAAGACCTGTTAATATCATCCCCTACACTTTTGTGAGATTGTGTAGGAGGTTGAGCTATGGAGCCTTACCCAATAATACGTGGTGGCAAGGTTGTAGGATCTGTTGTAAGCGGTTCTGACTTCACGATAGTGGAGGATTTGCATGGTGGTAGGCGAACCATACTATGGTTTAGCTCGGAGAGAGGTGCTGTTGTCGATAGACTATTGGTTGATGGTAGAGTGTATGCTCCAAATGGGCTTTACGTGGATGTTGAGCAGTGGGTTGAAGTTATGCCTTTCCAACCATACCATAGTTTTTCAGACATAGACAGCTACCTTCAATGGCTTGTTGGTGTTGTTGGCGATGTTCTACGTGGGAAGAAGGTTGTTGTAGGGTTTAGTGGTGGTAAGGATAGCCTGGTAGCATCATACATATTGTCTTTGGCTAGCGAAAAACTAGGGTTCAAACTCATACTAGTCTATAGTCATGTGCCATTTCTAGAGTCTGAGGAGAATAGAGGTTTTGTTGAAAAGGTTGCAAACCGTCTTGGTGTTGAGCTTGTCGAGGTGGAGCCTCCTAAGCCCATTTTTAGAGAGTATATGTTTCGTGAAGGGCTGCCGTATAGGGGTACGCGTTGGTGTACCTATCTCAAGGTTAGGCCTATAAGAGAATTTTTCAAGAAGATTGGGGCAGACTATCTTGTGTCTGGCGATCGTCTGGTAGAGACGTTGAAGAGGTTTCGAAGGCTTATAGGTGCAGCTGTTAAAGGCCAGATTGTAGCTGGCAAACATCTTAGACCCACTTTTACCTGGACGATAATGGATGTGGTACGTTGTGTAAGGAGTCTAGGTCTTGTCCACCCCGACTATCTCCGTGGTTTGCCTCGTGTTAGCTGTAGCTGGTGCCCATACAAGTGCCTCTTCGAGTTTACAGCTACACAGGCTACTGGGTGGGAGGATCTTATAGAGAAGGTGTTGAGGAGAGAGTATAGGTTGTGGTATCAGCAGCGTGGTATTAGCTGGGATGAGTTTAGAGAGAGGAGGCTTTGGAGGTATACGCCAAAAGCAGCACAAGCTTGGAATGCGGTTATGAACTATGTCGAGAAGCTTGTTGAGAAGGGGGAGTTGGAGGAAGTGGAAGCGTCGAGTGTTAGAGAGCTGTATAGGAGCATGTGGGTTGAGGAGCTCCCTAAACTGCCTGTTAAAACTCTTGACGAGATACTCGAAGAGCTGCATAGGTGGGTTGAAGCAAACCGCGACAAAATCTTTGCAGAAGACGATGTCCCTCCAACCTCTTCAACCTATTCAGCATAGAGCACTGTTAAGGGTTGGAAGGTGAAACCGCTAGGCTACGTGCTCAGCGGCTCTTCAACATCAACATTCGAGTTCGAGCTTACTAGGGATGGTGAGCGACTGGTAAGAGAAGGTATGCTTGTCGTTGTTGAAGGCTCTAGAGAGCAGCTTCTAGCTAGAGTCGACAGTGTTAGGATCTACAGTGGCTTCTACAAGGCAAACGACTACTGGGCTTCAGCAAGAAGAGAAGGCTTTCAACCTCCAAAAGATGCTCTCAAATACGCTGTAGCATCAGCCACGATAATAGGTTCTCTAGACCGTAGAGGTTTGAGAGAAGCTAGATGGCCTCCAGAGCCCGGTGATATTGTCCGCCTATTCACTAGAGAGGATCTCCCACTCGTCTACGGGTTCTCGGGGGAGAAGCCTGGCATCATATGGTTTGGCAGTATTGTAGGCTATGAAGAACTTCCACTAGCACTAGACGTTGAAGCATTTACAATGCATCTCGGCGTTTTTGGCGAGACAGGTAGTGGTAAGAGTTACGGCTTCGGCTACCTACTAGAACTTCTAGCAAGTATACCGGCTGGAGACGGTGTTAGAGTAGCTCTTCCAGCACTTGTTGTAGATGCAAATGGAGACTATCTAGACTATTGGGATGCGTATAGGAGGGGTAAGAGTATCGGCGAGTACGAGACTATCCTTAGACTTGTCTCGCCAAAAAGTAGAGCTTCTCTACAACCCTACGTGCGCACCTACACTATAGACCTTGAAGTGTTTAGTGCTAGAGAGCTTGCAGAGTTCATAGCAGTGTATAAGTCTGGTGGTTGGGAGATAAACGAGCTGCAAGTGGCTGTACTGGAGAGGGTTTTCGCAGAACTAGCAGCAGAAGGTTACAGCTACACAAGGCTGCTAACAGAACAACATCACCTCCTAGTGGACAGGCTAGAAGAGTTGGCTAGGAGTAGGAGAGCACACCATCAAACAGTTAGAGCTGCTATAGCAGCTCTAGAGAAGTTCTATCGAGACCTTGTGGAAAACCATGGGATTGTGAGTGGAAGCCCAACACTATCAAGAGAATTGGTTGAAGAGATTGTAGGCAGACCAGGTCTTGCAATATTAGATTTCAGCGCTGAAGGTTCGCCCGGCATACCCTTAGCAGTAAAACAACTTGTCGTTGCATACGTCTCACGCCTACTCTACAACCTGTTTACAGGATACAAGATAGCTGGACGTGAAGCATACATCCTCTACGCTCTCGAAGAAGCACAAAACTATGCTCCAAACCCCCGCAGATACCCTGTCGGCTGGAGCTTAGCGAGAGACTACCTCTCCCTAATAGCAACGCAGGGGAGAAAGTTTGGCATATGCCTTGCAGTTATAAGTCAAAGACCAGCCTACGTAGACCCCGTCATAGTCTCTATGATAAACACCTTCATAGTCTATAGGTTGAGTGTAGACGACATAGACTATATAGCAAAGCTGGCAGGAGGCATACCTAAAACACTCCAACAAAAACTTGCCAACCTACCACGCGGCATAGCCCTCATCTTCGGACAAGCAAACCTGCTAAACACACCACTTCTCGTCAAGACGGGTAGGAGAAGTGTAGAGCATAGAATGGGTAAAACAGGCCTTGTAGAGGCACTACGTAGACTACAACTTCTAAAAACAAAACCATAATAGGCCTTATGACCCCCTCTATATGGGAGGCTGGCCGGTCTTGAAAGAGCAGAAGCTTTTAGAAGCAGCTGCTCCGCGCATTCTAGCAGAAGTGTTGAAGAATATTTTGAAGACAATTTCTCCCGACCCTAGAAAGTTGCTAGAGTCGATGGTACCAGTTAAAATGCCAGTTCAACTCCCAACAACTCCTCTCGAACAGTTTGTAGATCGGTTTGTAGATGTGGTTGTGAGCGGTGTAGAGCCTAGGAAAGCTTTGGAGGCAATCGAATCTGTTAAAAGGGTTTTGGAGGAGTATGGGTTAGTACCATCTACTTCTGAGGAGAAAAGCTGATCGAGATTCTATCCACATTGTTGAGCTCTGGTTTGCCGTTGACCCAGACTATTGGAAGTACTCCTACACCTGACCCTCTCTCAACGTCTATTTCGATAACACCTTTTGCAACACCTAAAACTTTCTCGCCCTTTAAAAGGTATATGGTGACATTGTAAGCTTTTGGTGGTGTGAATGGTATTGGTAGTGAGTAGTGGAACTTAAGCAGTGTTAGCACGGTAGTCTCGTTTATAGCCATGCTGGCTTTTAGCTCGACAAGTGCAACACCAAATATGTTGACTAGAAGCTCGGCATGTACCAATGTCCCCGTCTCATTAGCAACCATTCTATATGCGATATCGGCATTTGCACTAGTAGAGCGGTAGTGCAGAGATACTATTTTGGGTGGTGTTACAGTTTTTGTTTTTGCAGTCACAGTCTTTGTAACTGTTACAACTACAGTATGTGGGTGTGATGTTGCTGGTGTAGTTGTTGTCACAGTTACAGTATAAGTTTTTGTTATAGTTGTCGTGGCAGTTGTAGTATGTTCTAAGAAAAACGTCGTTGTTAGCATATAAGTTGTAACGCTTGTAGGTGTGCTCACTTTTGGTGTAAGAGTTGTTGTTGCTGTACTACCCAGTATAAAGCCGGACACAAATATTATGAGTGCAGCAAGATGCTGTGCTTTACCAACAACGTTGCTTATAACACCTTTCAAGTGGCTACATCCCCGCAATCATATCTGCTTTTTAGCTTCACAACAAAATATAGGTTAGCCTACAGCTTTCCAGCGGCAGTTAGGGATACGTTGACGAGCCTTCTCCACCAAATTCTAACAGTTTTAACGTATATGGTGATAGGAGCGATTATAGGCTATGCAACAAACGTTGTTGCTGTTAAACTTCTATTCTACCCTCGCAAGCCTATTAGGATAGGACCGTTTAGGGTACAGGGAGTTATACCAGCGAGAATGGGGGATATAGGAGAGAGATTTGCAAGTATTCTTTCCCAAGACTTGGCAAAGAGAATTCTCGTGGAGGCGCTTAGAGAGGCATTGGCTAAAGGGCTTGTTAGAGACGTTGTGGAAGAGAGTGTTGATAGGAGGTTGAGAGAAGCTCTATCACGCATACATCCTATGATACCAGTTCTAATCGATACCCGCAGATTTGCACGCCAAATAGCATCTATGGTGGAGCAGGTTGTCGTAGGTGATATCGATGGCCAGGAGGTAGCGATCATGGCAAGTAGGATAGCTAGTAGGATAGATTTGGCAAAGCATGTTAGACGAGTATTTGAAAACATAGACTCTAGAGAGCTTGAAGACATGTTTAGAGAGATAGCGGGTAAAGAACTCAAATTTGTTGAGGCTAGCGGAGCTATACTTGGGAGCATAATAGGTGTTGCAAACGGTATTCTAACACTGCTACTAACCACTCAACTGGCAGGGTGAGAATGCGGCTCCGAACCCCCCACACCCCACCGCATCCCCTTAGAGGGTCGGCTCGCCAGCTCTTCTTCACAGCCAAACAGCGAACTGTTTTTGGCTCAGGCCGTGGCCGCCATAATCAGCATGAACTGTTCTCAGTGGCTCCCCAGGTCATCACAGCCTTCTATATGGCGGCAAATACTGTCTGCCAATTTGTCGAGTAGTAGGTCTACCTTATCGCAGTTTTCTCCCTTTAAACACGCTGTGAAATCTTTTTCGAACTCCATCTGCTTAGTCCACGAGTCATAGCCTTCCCTCATGAGGAGCTCCCAAACGTTTATGTAGGACACACCTTCTACTTCAGCAACACCCCACACAATATCTCTATGTCCAATGTGTCCATCTACAAGCAGGACTTTAGCTCTTAGCCTCTCTCTTGCACTCCGAACAATAGATGTTATTGCAGCTCTAAGAGTGGAAGGGCTAAGCTCGATACTATGTATGTGTTTAGGGCTATAGCCTACCCCGAGAGGCCACAGTATGGCAGTACGACATTTTGCAGAAGCTCTGCAACAGACCTCCAACGCTATGAGAGTGTCTAGCGCCATTGGACCATCTTCTCTATCCTCAAAACTGCCCAGCGGGATTAGAAGCCATCTTCTCTTGATAGAGTCTAATGGGTAGAGAAGACCGGGGCAGTTTCGGAGACACGTGATTCGGAGAGGCAAGAAATCACCTGCTTTTCACGCAAATTTCCAGAGCTTATCTCTAAGCCTAACAACTTTGCCAACAACTACAACGGCCGGTGGTTTTACACCAGCTTTCCTAGCCTTCTCAACAATATTTGCAAGGTTTCCAACAACAACCCTTTGTTCCGGCATGGTTGCTCTCTCTACTATAGCAACAGGAGTTTCTGGATCTACACCTGCATCAAGTATTTCTCGCACTATATTCTCCAAGTTGGAAACGCCCATTAGTATCACTAGTGTGTCAACAGCTTTTGCAATAGCTCCATAGTTGACCATCCTCCTACCCTTCTCCAAAGCCTCTCTACCAGTAACAACAGCAAAGCTTGAAGCAATACCTCGATGTGTTACCGGTATACCAGCATAAGCTGGACCAGCAATTGCACTTGTAACGCCGGGAACAACCTCGCATGGCACACCATGCTCTAACACGTACATGCACTCTTCTTCACCTCTACCAAAAACATAGGGATCACCACCCTTCAACCTAACAACAGTCTTTCCCTTGCAAGCTTCTTCTACAAGCATTCTATTGATCTCATCTTGCGTATAGGTATGCTTCCCTGGCGCTTTACCAACGAAAACAAGCTTAGCACTAGGTTTTGCTTCGCGGAGAACTTCTTGGGGGATAAGCCTATCATAGAATATGACATCGGCTTCTCGCACAAGTCTTAAACCTTTAACAGTTATTAGCTCGGGATCGCCAGGACCAGCACCAACAATGTACACTTTGCCAGGCTTACAAGCACTACCCAATTCTGGGAAACCTCCCAGCATGTCTTATGGTGGGGGATGTGGCTAGGTCTTTTTCTAAAGCCTAAGACCAGCTTCCTTTGCCTTTCGCTTAAGCTCTTCTGCAGCCTCTATACCTACAAGCTCGGGCTTTTCAACATCGCCTTCTACCTCAACATCAACTCTCTTTCTACCCTCTAGATCTAGTAGTGCTGCATGGAACTTTATCGTGCTTCCTTCAACCCAGCTATAGCCTCCGAGAGGCACGTAGCATCCACCTCCAGCTCTTGCAAGAAACGCTCTCTCCGCTCTAGCCATCACCATTGTTTTCTCGTCACTAGCCTCTCTCAACAGCTCAACTAGATCTCTTCTATCTGCAAGCGTATATACTCCGATTATCCCCTGTGCTGGTGGTGGTACAAGGATTTTGGGAGGTATCCTCCAATAGGCTATGTTGATGCCCAGCCTTTTGACACCAGCTTCCGCCAAGATTATGGCGTCATATTTGCCCTCCAAGAGCTTCCTAATCCTAGTATCAACATTGCCCCTCAAATACTCGAGTCTAAGATCAGGCCTATAGTATTTCACCATTGCTCTCCTCCTAGTGCTAGAAGTGCCTATTACAGCTCCTGCAGGTAGTTCGTCTAGAGTTCTCGGCTTACCCTCTCTAGTGACTAGAACGTCGTAGGGTGGATCTCTTGGCGGTGTCATGGCTAGAACTAGGCGTGGATGAACCTCGCTTGGCACATCTTTAAGGCTGTGGACAGCTATGTCTGCTTTCCCCTCAAGAACTGCTAGGTTAACCTCTTTCTCAAAAAGACCTTTACCGCCTATCATGTGGAATGGCTTGTCTTGGTGTACATCACCGCGTGTTTTGACTATGACTATCTCAAACTCTAGGCTAGGATCAACTTTTTTCAAAGCATCTATGACTATCTGTGTTTGGATTAGGCTAAGCCTACTACCTCTTGTTGCAACCCTAATCTTCAAAGCCTATTGCGCCTCCCTCTTCAACTCCTTAAACACTTCCTCTAGCACAGCTATAGTTTGCTCCACAACGTCTGAACCGTGAGCAGCACTTGTAAACCATGCCTCCATCTGGCTTGGTGCTATAAACACGCCTTTGCTAAGCAACTTTTCGTGGAGCTTCATGTAGAGCTTCTTATCGCTTTTCACAGCATCCTCGTAGCTCCAAACCTCCCCCTTTACAAAGAATATCTGGAACATGCTAGCAACATGGTTGACAGTTGCATCAAAGCCATATCGTGATGCTAGTTCTTCTAAAGCTTTAGCTATTTTCTCAGCAGCGCTATTCGCAATAGAGTAGGCATTGGTTGTCTCGAGAACCTCTATTGTGGCAAGACCAGCGGCTACCGAGACAGGGTGGGAGTTGTATGTACCAGCATTGAACACTTTGCCTGCTGGAGTTAGATTCTCCATTATCTCTCTCCTACCAACAACAGCTGCTAAGGGGAATCCACCACCAATTATCTTGCCAAGCGTAGTTATGTCGGCTTTAACGTTGTAGTATTGCTGGGTACCACCAAGTGCTAAACGGAATCCAGTGATAACTTCGTCGAATATGAGTAATGAGCCATGTTCATCGGCAATCCTTCTAAGTTCCTTCAAAAACCCTTCTTTTGGAGGTATCACGCCAGCATTACCTATAACTGGTTTAACAATTATAGCGGCAACCTTATCACCATACTCTCTCATAATCTTCTCAACACTCTCAACATCAT